>JALOPA010000389.1 GCA_025454125.1 Thermodesulfobacteriota bacterium | reverse complement strand
TGGAGATCTGAACATGCGCGTGTGAGGCCTGAGGAGCTGGCGTCCATCCCGACACCTCCCCTCGCTTTTTGAATCATACCGCGTGGAACTGCCTGCGAATCCAGGTCCTGTAAGGCGCCTGATGGAAGTTTGACGGCGACGCCACACGATCACGTTGCCCCATAACCCGACCCGTAACCAGATGTTAGACATCACCGATTTCAGGAATGACAGAAGGAAGCATCATGCAGGTTGAATATAAGAACATCGACCCCAAACTGGTGGTCAACGAAATCCGCAACGGCCGATCCCTGGAGTCCGTGCAGAAGCTCTTCGGCATCAAATTCAAGAGCGAAGTCCAAGACCTGTATCTTCGGGGCCTCATGGAGCTCGGGGAGATTCCGCAAGTGGGATTTTCCAAGCAGGCAGGCGGCAGGTCAACCCCCGAGGCGGTCGATCGTCCCATGGTGCGACGGCGTGAAAAGCCTGCTCCGCAAAAACCTCAAATAATTATTAAAACTAACAATTTTAGGACGATCGGACAGAGCGGGAGCGTGACGCTCAACAAGGCGCTGCTCATCGAGCAGCTCGGGTTTGAAGTGGGTGACTCCTTCGAAATCTTTCGGGAAGACGACCGCGTCATACTGAAGAAGGCGGATGTGCCTCTCCAATGACGCTCTGACCGGAACGGTTCGAACTGCTCGTCATTGGCGCATGTTCCTGGCGGGAATCCGGAGGGTTCTCAGTGCCCGGATTCCCGCCACATGCTCGCGGAATGACGTGCCTCATACGACAACGAGCAGTGGAGCCACAGGCAATTCCAATGTGGGCAAGGGTTCGTCTCGCCCACCAAAGCTCTGACGCCATATCTTTCGGTGGGCAGCGCTATCGCTTTTGCCCACAAAGAAAACTCTTGGTCGTACTGATTGAGGGACACTTTATTCTGTGGACGTGCACTAAGGCTTGAGGTTTCTCAGAACTTTCAGAAAGCGCCAGATCGCCGTCAGGTTGGTGCCCACGGCCAGCACGATGAGGACCGCGACCAGCACGATATCTTTGATCCAGTGATCGGAAGGGGAGCCGATCAGACCATTCACGAAAGGGTTGAAGATCCCGGCCAGCGCGATCAAAATGATCCGCTCACCTCTCTGGAACACCCCTCCCATGCAACGCTCACCGAGCCCCTCAGCGCGCGCCCGCGTGTAGCTGACCATCAGCGACCCGAACAGAATCAACAGAAAGGTCAGGTAAAATGCAGGCGAAGTGCTGCCCTGTCGGTAGAAGTAGAACCATACACCGATATAGATGATGAGCTCGGTATAACGGTCCAGCACCGAATCCAGGAACGCGCCGAACTTGCGGCTCTGCCCCGTAGACCGGGCCAGGCTTCCATCGAGGGTATCGAGAAGACCCGTCACCAGGGTCAGCAATCCTCCGATCAGCGGGTAGAAAGCAAAGGCGAACCCGGCGAATAGACTGATGAGAAGACCCAGTATGGAGAGATGATCCGGTTTGATTCCGGTGAGGGCGAGCATCGGCACCAAATGGCGCTCGAGCATGCGATAGTAGCCGAACTCCAGGGGAGACCCTTTGAGCATAACCAACCTCTTGCCTGATCAGCAGTCTTTCGGTTTCTCAGCGATACCCACGGGGGCAAAGCCTCGTTGCAGTAGCAAATGAGCACGAAATTCCGCCCGCCTGTGCACGTTCAGGGGAAGCAGTGCACAAGAGATCACCGGCCAGCCTTCCCGCCATTCCCAAGAACAGCCGCCGCCAACATGGGAAGATCGAAAAGCCGAACATCCACCTCACTACCAGCTGTCATTTCTAGCATATGCGTCTCCAAAATCATATAACCAAAGCGGCTTCGAACCTGTTCGAAGGTGCCGACACCCTTTCTCTCGCTGGGTGAAAACGTTGTCGTCATTTCTTTCAGTTCCAGGTCACCGGTCAGGACTCGGCAGGAACCCGCCCGATTGTCGACCCGTTTTTTCAGCATGGCCCGGATCGTGACAGGCCATCGGCAGGAGAACCCCTGTAAGCGCCACAATAGCGGCTTGATCAGCTCCTCGAAGATGACCCGCCCCCCCCACGGGCTCCCCGGCAACGCCAGGAAAGGCCGGCCTTCCTTGAGGCCGCCCAGGGTGCCCCTGCCCGGGGAGATGAGAACTCCTTCGAAAACCTTCCGGACCTCCAGCCGTTCCCAGACCTCCTGGACGAAATCCCTGTCGCCCCTCCCCGTTCCGCCGGTCGTGACGACCAGGTCCGCCTCGGCACAGTCCAGATGCCCGGCGATTTCTGCAGGATCGTCTCCGGATACGCCGAGATGGACGGGGATTCCCCCCTGCATTTCAGTCAGCCAGGCCAGAAGATGCCTGTTGTTGCTGTAGCTGATTCCCTTCTTCGGGGGGGAGCCCGGTTCCATGACTTCATCGCCGGTGGACAGGAGGGCCACGCGCGGCCGGATCGTCACGGGCACTCTGTCGATGCCGAAGGCGGCGGCCAAGGCCAGCCGCGTGGGTGTCAGGACCTCCCCGTCCGCTGCGAGCACATCCCCCGCGAGCGCGTCGGCGCCCTCCTCGACCAGTCCGCTTGCAGGTCTCACGGGACGAGTCACAACCAGGTGATCGCCTTCCAATCCGGCCTGTTCCTGAGCCAGCACCGCATCGGAGCCCGCTGGCAGAACCGCGCCGGTCATCACCCGGGTGCACGTGCCGGGCTCCTGCCGGGTCGTCGGAACGCGGCCGGCACTGACCGTTTGGGCATTCAATCGTATCCGGACCGGCTGATCATCCGATGCGGCCGCCGTTTCCGCGCTCCTGAGCGCATAGCCGTCCAGCCGCGAGCGCGATTCAGCCGGGAGATTGTAAGGTGCCGTGATGTCAGAAGCCGCCACGCGCCCCAGGGCCTCTCCGATGTGAACCATTTCCGAGCCGGCCCTGGAGACAGCCCTCATCATGAGTCGACGCGCCTCTTCCAGCGTGATCACAGAGAGCTCCAGTCTTCGGGCGTGTTGACGTTGCGAAAGCTCAGCCCTTGCGGGTCCACCGAGCGCCACTGGTCTTCCTCAAGGAGGTTGAGCCGGATCTTGCGATAGAAGCTGATGACGTTCCTGTGGGGGCCCTCCAGGACATCCGCGATAGCCGGAATGCAGCGCCGGTGATAAAGGGCGAACAACGGCTCGTATTTCTCACCCAGCCGAGGCACCACAGCGTCTCCGCCGCCTCGGGACAGGGCCAGCATGCGCTCCAGCACTTCCGGAACGAAGATCGGCATATCGGTGGCTCGAACCGCCACCCAGTCGTTGGGACTGAAGAGCAGGGCCGTGTAGATGCCGCCCAGCGGCCCCTGAAAGGGAACCACATCCCGAAGCAGGGTGGCTCGGACCGTCAGGTAGAGCTTCAGCTCGTTGGCGACGAGCAAGACGGGGGAACAGTGAAGGCGCAGGGCCCCCACGGCACGATCCACCAGTCGCTCCCCTTCAAAGACTTCCAGCGCCTTGTTCCTGCCGTACCGCACGCTCCTGCCCCCTGCGAGGACCGCTCCCGTGAGCACTCATTTTTCCTTCAGGCGGATAAGGATGTCGATCTTGCCCGGGTCCTCCCAGCCCCGCAGGCTGGAGAGCATGCCGTGTATGCCGCCTGCCAGGAAATCCCGGACGAAATCGTTCATGGGGAGCTTCTTGCCGTCCAGAAGCACGGTGACCCGGTGAGCCTTTCGATCCCTGAGGTACCGAGCCTCGATGAAATCGGCCAGCGGATCCACCTGGTCGAACCGGAAAACGGGGACGTCCACCTCAACGGCGTCATCGGTCACCACGGCGATGCGGTTGTCCTCCGAGCGGCAGATGGGCTGGGGCTCTATGGCTTTTCTGAAGACCTCGATCTTGGGGAAGCGGGACCGCTTGAAGCCTTCCGTGATGAGGAGATCCTCGCTCCAGAAGT
>JALOPA010000388.1 GCA_025454125.1 Thermodesulfobacteriota bacterium | reverse complement strand
GAAGCAGTGGGCCTCGATGGAAAAATAGTTGGGTGTGCCGAAGGCGGCTCGCCACCTCTGGGCAAAGGCGGATATGGCGATGTTCTCGGCGCCTATGGATCCAACGGAGACAGCGACCGCCCGGGCGCCGAACTCGCTTTTGATCTTCTCCAGCCCGGTTGCGATACGATCGAGAGCCTGATCCCATGAAATCCTGACCCACCCCTTGTCCCGCTTCTCCATGGGGTGTCTCAGCCGCTCCTGGGAATACACAACACTCGCCAGTCTCTGGCCTCTGGGGCAGATCACCCCTCTGCTGAAGGGGTGTTCTTTCATGCCTTCCACCTTGACCAGCGCGCCGTCTTTCACATACGCATTGATGCCGCACACCTGGAAGCACAACATGCAAACGGTCTTGTACACCTTCACGTCATCCATTCCCATTAGCCTGAAAGCCTTCCCGATCCCTTGCAATCAACCGATGTGCACGGTGATTCGGTTTGTGCCGGATGTGAGTCTTTGCCTCACCGCCGTCATGGGGATCTCGGCCGCCCCCGTTCGGTAGAGGTTTGTGCCTCTCGTGAACGGGAGATCCACTCCGTTGAGTTGGACGCGCTTTGGGCCGCAGCCCTTTGCCTCGACGCGATAGGTGATCTCCATCGCGCGTCCCTCCCACGTCAATTCCACTTTCAATCCATCCAGCGCTTTCGGGATCACAGGGTCCAGAACCAGCGTGGCATGCTCCGGCCGCCAACCGAGAAAGCACTGGATCATCAGCCTCGTCCAGATGCCCGGCCCGCTGGAGTAGACCCTCCAGCCGCCGTCCAGAGGGATTTTCCCTTTTCTGATGTGACCATACTTGTCGAAGGCCTCATAGCGGTCCTTGAAGGCGGCATCCGAACTGGAATAATAGCAGTTGGCCTGGCGAAGGGTTGCGCAGGGCACCAGATCGCGTATGCCGATCGGGTTGGCCTGGCAAAGGGCTTGGAAAAAACCCTCGGCATCGCCATAGCGTGCCAGCGCTTCCCCGTAGCGCAGGTGAGCGTGGGTGTACATCAGGGCGATTTCCCTGCCGAAGAAGGCCGCGCTCTCCGCGCGCTGGAACTGTTTCATGGGGCCGCCCCGGTACTGCATGGGCTTGTCGAAAAGCCTGGCGCCGTCAGGGCCGTGGAGGTGTTCCTGAATGAGGGCAAGGTGTCTTGCGGCCTGCTCCGGGCTCAGGAGGCCGTTGATCACGGCGTGGATCATGGGCAGAAGGCTGTAAGACACGCCCGTGGACCGGTCACGGGGGTGGAGAAGGTAATCGACCTCACCGTTGTCATGGAAATAGGCAAACCCGGCGAGGACACCGTCCACGATCAGGGTTTGTTGAAATTCCTTCAGGACCTTATCCGCCATAGCCTCGAAACCGCTCGCTCGGTCCGTGACGCCGAAGCTCCGCAGGGCGGCGCTCAGAGCCGTGAGGGTCTGGTAGTGGAGAGTGACGGTCCAGGCGCTGCACAGGTGCTCGCGCATGGCTGGGTCATAGGGCTGCATGGAATCGTTCCAGTCCCCGTGGCCGTAGGCCGCCAGCGAGGTGCCGGCTATGACCCGCCGGTTCATGAGAGCAATGGCGCGTTCCGCGTGAATCCTGACGGAGACCGTCTCGGCTTTGTCCTCCCCCTCTGGGTGGAAGAAAGGCACGAGTTCGTCCAACAGACCCGTGTCCCCGGAAGCCATGAGGTATTCTGCCAGCGCCAGCACAGGCCAGAACACGATGTCGCCGTGAGAGTCGCCTGCGCGGATGTTGCGCTCCCGATCGAAGAACATGAACCACTGGGGCCAGTCGCCGTCCGGGTTCTGGGTCTTGAAGACACGGAGGAGCAGATCCCGGATGGGGTCATGGCGGCTCAGGGCCAGGAGCATTTCCACCGGCCCCTGACAAATGTCGCGGGTTCCCCAGCCGCCGCCGGTGTACTGCTCCAACCCGCGCGGGGCCAGGTAGTGGATCAGAACGTTCTGGATGTACCAGGGCAGGATTTCAGCAAAAGCCTCCACCCTGCCGGCCAGGGGACTGTTCTGAGGCGGATGGATGCGAAGATTGGACGAGACCTCGGTCCAGAAACGCCCCTTGTCAGGTCCTGGAGCCTCAACCGGTTCTCCTGGAATCAATTCTCCTTTCATGCGGAAGCCCACAGCCCGGGAAGGCGCAGTGATCATGCAAAGGTAAGGCTGGTGACGCGTGCCGGCATCCAGGAACAGGAGTTCATCCCCGCCCACACGCTCCACCGGGGTGCCGGCAAGAGGTTCGATGCGAAACCCTCCTTTGGGAAAGCGCCGGCCCACATCGGAATCAGGCACCGCAGAGACAAAAACGCCTTTGCGGTCCTTCGTGCACTGAAGCGGCAGGCTGTTGCTGCCGTCGTCCCCGTTGATGGCCACGTGGTTGGACAAAAGAAACCGCAGGGGTTTCCCCCCGGGCAGCACCCTCACAGACACGCTCAGCTCGTGGCGGTCCAGGGCCGCAGTGCTGAGCACCTCGATGAGTCCTCCGGCGTGTTTGTAGATCCAGCGGGAGCTGTCTGGAGCCATCTCAAAGGCCGACGGCACGTCCAGAAGGTGCCAGGTCCCGTTCAGTTCGACAAAGAGCCTCTGACCGTTGCCCCGCAGGAGGCTCAGGTACGTGTGGGTGGTGGACAGGAACCGGTTGATGCTCACGTGGCCCTGGGTGACCATGGCGTGGAACACCCCGCCCATCCACGTGTTGGAGGTGAGGGCCGCCTCGTCGGGAATCAAGGCGTAGCCCGTTCGGAGGATCTGCCCGTGAGGCCGCAGGGCCTTCAGCTCCTTTTCCTTCATCACCACGTGCCGGTTTGACCCAGTGAAGAAGGACAGGATTTTGCCGTCTTCCTTCTCCTCTTGGCGTCGCTCCTTGCCGAACAGATCCGTGATTTCACCTTTGGTCAGCTTTTGAACTCGCAGCAGGGGCGCAGCGCTGAACAGGGTCGAGGCCGGTCTTGACCCTTCTGGCTTTTTCAGGTCCGCGGTCGGCGCCGCTTCGGGAAGGCCCATGGCCTTGTCGACGATCCCCAGGTCGGCCGGAGAGGTGGCGGCCGCGTGGTTCTCTTCGAACCAGCCGAAAAAACCCGTTTTGATTGTTGCGCCGGGCTTGAGCTTTATCCGGCTCCCCTGAAGGGCGGCCAGGGAGTGCTCGTGCTGAAGACGGGCACCGGGCAATCCTTTGCTGAGGCCGAGGGCCGCCTGTCCCGCTCGGGTGGCCAGGCCGTTAAACTGAAGGGCGTCCGTCGAATAGGCAACGCCCTTGCCCAAAGAGCCGATCAGGGTCCAGGGATACCGTCCTCCCATGGGGAGATTCTGGCGGGAAGCGAGAACAAGGCCCCGCTCCTTGTGCCTGAGCGGTGTGTGATCGATATAGTGACTGGTGTAATACTCATTGATCCGAACAGCCCAGTACTGAGCAAGCCCCAGGTCCTGGGCATAGAGGAGATCCACCGTCTCTTCTCTGGCAAGGGTGTTCTCCAAGGACACGTGCCAGAACCAGGCCGGAGCAGCTTTGGCCAGGCAGAGCGAAACGCTGAAGCGAATGCCCTTCCACTTCCCCTTCCCGAACAGGCCTTCCTGATCCACGTGAATCGCGGCCGGGCTCTTGGGGCCGAGCAGCGGTGTGGCGGAAACAGCGGCGCCCAAACGGCGCAGGTACAGGTTGGCGAGGCCGCCTTCCATTTCAGTGCCGAGGAAGAGGTTCAGGAGGATGTCGCGGTGATCCATGCGCCTGATCGAACCGTTCGCGTTGACCTCGATGCTCAAGCCGGCAGGGCTTTCCAGACGAAAGGGAAAAACAGCGGGCGACGGGCTTTGAGGGTTCATAGACTCCTCCCGGGGGATGGATTGAATTCGGAGGATCATAGCCCAAATTAGAGATGTTATCAATATCACGGAAGATGTG
>JALOPA010000387.1 GCA_025454125.1 Thermodesulfobacteriota bacterium | reverse complement strand
GATTCTGGTCATGTGGGGGGTGATTCTTTTCGGAGGGCAGAAAGCTCCTGCGGGCGCGGCAGACCTTGGGAATCAGCCGCGGGTGCTCCTCTTCATGGTGGACGGCGCGCTGAAGCGGTTTGCCCACTACGAGGGAAACCGGTATCCTTCTCAACTGGCTGAGCTGATCCCGAAGTACCTTCCTCTCAAGAAAGAGGATGCGGTGCTTCTGGAGAAGGTGAGCTACGCGAAGGACCCGAGCCTTGGGTATCGACTGTCTCTGGCCAAACCGAAACCGGGGGACATGAACATCATCATCTCGCCCAAGGGCGTGCGATACGAAGCGCTTCCTGGTGGGGGGAGCTGATGCGGAGACAGACAGGCTTCACTCTTGTCGAGTTGTTGGTGGTCATCGCCATCGTGGGCATTCTGGCGGTCACCGCATTGCCCTTTTATCAGACCTGGACGCAACGGGCGTACGGCTCCCAAGCCAATCTCATGATGAAGAGCCTCATGGAGGGCCAGATCATGTACTTCCTGGAGAACAACCAGTTCTACCCGGGAGTCGGAGAGACCATCCTCATCCCGGCGTCGGGTTCTCCTTCGCCTCCCACGGCCATTCAGGACATCCAGAACGCCCTGAAGGTCACGATCTCACAAGGTCAGAACTTCGATTACACGATCACCAATTATGGGAGCGAAGGCGCTGCGGTCACGATCATGGCCCCTTTTCCTCTCTTCAAGGGCCAGGGAAGCCCTGGCTCGCTTACCGCTCTCGTCACCAAAGAAGGCCAAGTCACCTATGTCGGACCTTAAGCGGGCGGAAAGGCCTCTCTTAAACCGAATGAGAAAGCGAAGGGAGGGCAGCAAGCGGAAAGACAGACACTTGCCTGAGAATTCATGGATGGGGTCGGTTAGGCCGCAGAACGAACCATGAATCTCGATGCCCTTTTCAACAACCTTCTGACCAGCGGAATCGGCTTATCCAGCTCGGAGACACTCCGGAAGCTTAGAATCCTCAACACCTTTCATCTCACGGTGATCATGACAGCCCCCATCTTGGGGCTGTTTTACTTTTATGCCGGCGCCCTGGTGCTCTTCTATGTGACCATTTTCACCGGCCTGCTGATGGTTGTCTCCCTCCTGCTGCTCAGAAAGACCCGGAACCTGAACCTGGGAGGGCACAGCGCGATTGCCATCCTTTGGGCCTTCTTGTTCCTCGTTTCATGGAACACCGGAGCCATCACCTTTGAGGGGGTGATCCATCCCACGTGGATTCTGAACGCGAGCCTGATTCTCCTCGCTGTCCTCATCATGGGCTACCTCCACGGGAGCCTTTGGACGATGGCCATGTTTTTGCAGGTGGGAATGATCGTGTATCTTTACCAGATCCGCTTCCAGTTCCCGAACCTCCTGCCCATGGAGATGACTTCCCTGTACCACCTGGGCACCTTCATGGTCGGCTTCCTGGTGCTGGTGTTGTTTGCATTCCTGTTTGAGAGAGAAAGAGAGGACGCCCTGCTCCGGGAGGAAAGCAAAGCCCAGGCCCTGAGAGAATCCGTGAAAAGCATCGACGATATTCTGGAGCGGTCCCCTGTGGCCACCTTCATGATCGACCGGAACCACCGGGTGGTTCAGTGGAACCCTGCCTGCCAGGCGCTGACCGGCGTCGGGGCCGGAGAGATTCTCGGTCGAGGCACCTGGGAGGGGTTCAAGATGGGGCCGCAGGGAAGCCTGGCCGACATGCTCCTGAGTGACCCGGGAGCGGTGGGGGATCATTTGCGAGAGGCCATTCTTTCCAAGTCGGAGAACGGCTGGGTCGAGATGGAGAGCCTTCTGCCCTATTTCGAGAAAGGGCGGCGGGCGCTCATCGGCGCCGGTGTCCTCCTGGACGAAACGGGTGCGGTGAGGGGGGCCCTTCAGACCGTTAGGGAAGTCCCCGGCGTGTCTTCGGACGGCGCCCTCAAGGATACGGGCCAGGTCAATGAAGTCTTCCTGTCTCCGGTGTACAAGGTCGACGCCAGGGGAAAGATCAGCTCATGGAGTCGAGGCTGCCAAGAGATGTTCGGATATCCTGCCGGCGAAATGATCGGGCGAAGCGCCTCGGACATCGTTGCCGGCCGCTACCGCCCCCTGTTCGAAGAAGCGCTCACCCGGGCGTTTCAGGGCGAAACCTCCGGGACCAAGACCTGGAGATGCCAACACAAGGAGGGAAGACCGGTTTATGTCTCGGCGAAGGTTTTCCCCCTCCAGGCGGGAAACGGCGGAGAGAAAGAGTGCGCCGTGGTCAACGCCAATGTCACCGATCTCACGCTGCGATTGAAACGGTCGGAGAACGAAGCGATGGAGACGAAGGAAAAGCTCAAAAACTTGATCGAGGAGCACGGCCTTCTGAAAAAAAACATCGCCAGCTTCATAAGAAAGAAAGAGGAACAATAAGAAGGGGGGTTGTCACAGGCGAGTGACAGGTGACAAGTAACGAGTGACAAGTTTTTGATCTCATCACTCGTCACTTTTGCTTCGTGCCCTGTCGCCGGGCCTTCCTGGGCAACCCGCGAGCGAGGTCCTATCCAGCACCTCGCTGGAGCACCTCGTAGACCATGACTTCCACCGTCTTTCCTTTCACCTTCCTGGATCCCACAGAACGGATGTTGAATTTTCCCTGGACCCGTGCGTAGGTCTCTTCTCCGATGAGGATCTGATTGGGCTGGGCAATGGATTCAAGCCTGGAGGCCGTGTTGACCGCATCGCCGATCACCGTGTAGTCCATTCTCTTGGGGGATCCGATATTGCCGGCAACCACTTTCCCCGTGTTGATCCCGATGCGAATGGTGAATTTCCTGTCCTGCGGCATCACGGCCATCATGGCGTTGAGGGCCTGCATCATCTCCTGGGCCGCGAGGATGCCTCTCTCCGCGTCATCCTCCTTTTCCTTGGGGGCACCGAATACGGCCATAAGCCCGTCTCCGATGTACTTGTCGAGGGTGCCGTCGTACCGGAAGAGGATGTCCGTCATGCGGGAAAAGAAATCGTTCAGAATCAGATTGACCTCTCTGGGCGGCATTCGCTCAGCCAGAGCCGTAAAACCGTTGATGTCCGCAAAGAGGATGGTGGCCGTCACGTCCTTGGGGTCCATCATGTCGTCCAGGGTTTCCTGGCCCCCCTTCAGGATCATGTCGATCACCTGCGGGGAGTGGAACCTTTCCAGACGGTTCCTCATCCCTTCCTCCTCCCGGATCTGCTCGTTGAGACTGGCCTGCTCAAGGACCATGGCCATTTGGCTGCCGATCGCCTTGAGCAGTTCAAGGTCCCTCTGGGTGAACTGATTGTCGAGCCGGACGCTCTCCAGCTGGATCACCCCGATGATTTTGTCTTTTCGCCACAGCGGCACGCAGATGGCGGAGCGGATTTGCTGGAGCAGGAGGCTCTTGGCGTGGTCCAGGCGGGAGTCCGTCATGGCGTTGGACGTCAGCAGGGCCACCCCGTCCCGGATGACCCGGTTGATGATGGTCCGGCTGGCCTTCAGGGAGGCCTGCTCGCCGTTTTGGTCTTCCCGCGATTTCACAACGACCGGGATGAGCTCCTCCCTGTCTTTTTCTCCCGTGAGGATGAGGAATCCGTGATCGGCGTCAATGACGACGAAGACCAGGTCCATGATCTTGTTGAGAAGCTCTCCGAAATCATGGATGGAGTTGAGCTGCCGGCTGATTTCATAAAGGACATAGAGAACCTTGTTGGTTCTTTCGAGAGCGGAGAGCTCCCTTTTGAACTCCGGCAGTTCGGTGTCTTTCCTGGAAGGCAGCGCTCCGGCGCTCTCGCCGAACTCCTTGGAAACCAGAAGGTCCTGTGAATCCATGGGACTCAGGGTCTCTGAACTGGCCTTGATGATCGGTTCAGGCTCTTTGCCCAAGTCGAGTTCCCCACTCAAGGTCAGGGTGCCCTTAAAGGG
>JALOPA010000386.1 GCA_025454125.1 Thermodesulfobacteriota bacterium | reverse complement strand
CTCGATGCCCTTGAAAAGATCCGCGGGTTTCTTCATCCCTATGAGCCAGTATCCGCCGTCCGTGCTCGGTCCGAGCACAACGTCGTGATTTTTCAAAGCGTCAAAAGCATCGCTCAGATGGCCGACTGTCAGATCGGGGATGTCGGTTCCATGAAGAACGACGTGCCGTGCGCCCTCTCTGAAGGCTTTGAGAAAAGCGGCCCCCATTCGGTCGCCCAGATCTCCTGGGATCTGCGGTGAAAAAAGCAGACCCCTCCCAAGCCATCGCCTCAGCTTTCGGAGGCTCCCTCCCTCGAAGCAACCCTCGAGATCGAGCGGGTGCCTGCGAGCAAAGGATCGGTCCGTTCTCAAGATTTTTTCTGTGAGGTCACGCTGGAAATCCGCGGCCCGGGCTGTGCCAAGAAGAGGAATGAGGCGGCTTTTGGTTCGACCGGGCACAGGGTATCGGCCGAAGAGGATCAGTCGGTCGCTTCGAAGCATCAGGGACATCCAAGATTAAGAAGTTGCAATTCGGAACCCGGATCGCCTCAGTTCTTCAGCGCGTTGAAAGCCGCCTGCGCCGCCCCCAAGAGCGCTGTCTTGTCATTGAGGATCACCTGTACCGGGATTCGGGCAAGGAAATCGGAAAACCGTCCCTTGGCCAGGAACGACTTCAAAAAAGGCCCTTTCTTCAGGGCCGGGAGAATCTTCGGCGGGATTCCCCCTCCCAGGGAAACGCCCCCGACCGCCATCGTGTTCAAGGCCAAATTCCCTGCTGCGCTTCCAAGAAGGGAGACATAACAGCGAAGGGATTCGACACAGAGAGGCTGTCTGTTCCGGAGCGCGTTCTCGCTGATCGTCTGTGCAGGGTCTCCCTGCTTCAGGAGGGCTCTGAGCCAGAGGGGCTCCTCGAACCGGCCCGAATCCTTGATCCATGAATAGATGTTCGTCAACCCTGACCCTGAGAGCACCCTTTCGACGCTCACGCGGCCGAACCTCTTCCGGAGATAGCGCCACAGATCTAACTCCTCTTCCGTTTCAGGCGAAAAACCGGCGTGGCCGCCTTCGGAAGGCAGGGGCAAGACCTCCCCTTTCGGGCAGACCAGCATGGCCTGTCCGAGGCCCGTCCCCGGAGACAAAAGCGCGAGGGTTCCTTTTTTCTGTCCGTTCCCTTTGTTCAAGGAGAACCGTTCATTTGGTCTCAAAAGGGGAATGGCCAGAGCGGTCGCCTCGAGGTCATTGAGGAGACGGACTTGAGGCCAGCGAAAACGCTTTTGGAGTGACGATTCCGACACAAGCCACGGCAAATTGGTGGTCTTGCACCGGCCGTTGACCACCGGTCCCGCGATTCCAAAGCAGGCACTGGAAATCCGGGCAGGATGGGTCTTGAGGAACCGGCTGACAAGCTCTCCCAGGTTGGAGGCTTCACGGCTTGAAAAGCTCTCCATAACCAGGGGTTCGGGCCGCTTTTTCCCCATGACAAAGAGCCCGAGGTTTGTCTTGGTCCCTCCAATGTCCCCGGCCAGGACAATCGCATTTGTCTTCTTCGTCGTCATCTCGTCAACGTCCTTCAAACCCTTTTCTGGAAGGTTGCTCAAAAACGCCCAGATACAAGGCGCCCGAAATCCCGAGGAATGAGACGTACAGTCCAGTACGTCGCAGTGACGAGGGATGAGGGCAACGCNCAACCTGCTAAATCTTTTCAACAGTGACCCTGTATACGTACTTGACCCAGTCATAGCCGTAATAGCCCTGGGCGACCGCCCGAAGGGGAAAACCGTGTTTCTGCGGAAGAGGCCTCCCGTTCACTTCATAGGCCAGGAAGACCTTGTTTGAGAGAACATCCTCCAGGGGATAGCGTTGCGTATTCTCATACTTACCGTCAGGCCCTCGCACGGTGAGGTGGGTCACTCCATTTTCTGCTTGCGCCAGCTTGAGAAGCTCGCCCAGAGAAAACCCTTTCCAAGTTCCCTGATTAGCAAAAAATCCTGGGCAGATCATGAGCACCTTCCTCTCCACCGAGGGCAGTTTCCTGATCTCCTCGTAAGTCAGGCGGAGAGGCGTCTTCACATGGCCGTCCACCTCAAGGCCCCACTTGTCGAGGCTGACCTCATGGTCGGTCAGGCCCATGGTTCCAAAGTTGTCGAGAGGCGTCACTTCAAGGTTGCTAGCATCGAGGTCTGCCGGATTTTTGTCAATGAGCGACTCTCTGGGCGTTCCTTTGGGTAGGATGATTCTTCCGGTCTCCGCAATCACCCACTTGGCCATTGAAAGCAAGGACCCTAGCCCCGTTCCTACCCAGGCCGCACCCCCGACCAACAACTTCAAAAACTGTCTCCGCTTTTCCATCGGATTCCCGTTAGGCTTGTGGGTGATCTCCACGCTTCATCTCCGTTGCGGTTGGTTCGTCAGCCGCTGCGCCGCCTCAGGGCCCCAGGTTCCTGCCTCGTAGGGCAAGAGCATCCCGGCCCTGTTGGTGCAGGTCTCGCAGCCCCACAACACGGGCGTCAGAAAGGACCAGCACAGCTCCACCCCATCCTGACGCCAGAAGAGCATCTGATCTCCCAGCATACAGTCCAGCAACACCTTTTCGTAGGCTTCAAGGATCGGTCCTGTGTACCCTTGATGATAGGAGAAATCCATGGTCACAGAGCGCAGCCGAACCTGCGCGCCGGGACTCTTCGTCTGAAAAGTCAGGGTGATCTTCTCCTCAGGGTAGATCCCGAGGATGAGCCGGTTGGCCGAAATGTGTTCTCCCAGGACGCTGCGGAACACGGAGTGGGGGACCTCCTTGAACTGGATGACAATCTCCGTGCGCTTTTCCGCCAGCCGCTTGCCGGAGGTGATGAAGAAAGGCACTCCCTGCCAGCGCCAGTTGTCCACGAACACCTTCATCATCGCAAAGGTGGGAGTGAGGGATCTCTCATGCACGCCCGGCTCCTCTCGATAGGCCGGCACCGGTTCTCCCTCGAGTGTTCCCCTTCTGTACTGGCCCAGGACGAGGAAATCATCGAGCCGGTCCACGGGGAAAGGCCTGAGCGCCCTGTAGAGCTTGGCCTTTTCGTCCCTCACCCGCTCAGCCTCGAAAACGGACGGAGGTTCCATGGCCGTCAAGGCAAAGAGCTGCATCATGTGGTTCTGGAACATGTCCCTCAACACCCCGGCCTGCTCGTAGAAACCCGCACGGTGCTCGACCCCGAGCGTCTCGGCCGCGGTGATGGTCACGGAGTCGATGTAGGTCCTGTTCCACACCGGCTCGAACAGGGCGTTCGCGAATCGGAACATCAAGATGTTCTGAACCGTCTCCTTGGCCAGGTAGTGATCGATGCGGAAGATCTGATGCTCCTGAAAATGCTCGTGGAGCCCGCGGTCCAGGGCAATGGCGGTTTGAAGGTCGCGGCCGAAGGGTTTCTCTACAACGAGCCGTGACCAGCCTGAGCCTTCCTTCTTTTCGGCGGACAGGCCTGCATGGCCGAGATGACGAGCGACCGTCTCGTAAAGCGTGGGGGGAAGAGCCAGATAGAAGATCCGGTTGCCCCCTGTCCCTCTGGAATGGTCCAGGTCACGCACAACAGCGGCAAGGCGGTCAAAAGCGCCGGGGTCGTCGTACTCCAGCTCACGGTAAAAGAGGTTGGAGCTGAAGACATTCCACCGAGACCCGCTGGAACCGGCGGAATCGGCAGCGGCCTGTTTCGCTCTAGCCCTCCAATCGTCATCCGTCATCTTGGTTCGGCTGCAGCCGAGGATCGTGAAGGGAGCGGGAAGGCCTCCCAGGAGATAAAGGCGGTAAAGAGCCGGCAAGAGCTTGCGAACGGCCAGATCCCCCGATGCGCCGAAGATCACGATCGTGCACGGTTCAAGGGCGTGGTCGACCAAAAGCCTCTCTCCCTTGAGATCAGGCTCCTGAGCGATGCCTTCGATCACTTCTTCAAGCTGGCTGTTCTTGCTGCCTGGCTGGGCTGCGCCGGATGCCGCCGTGAGCCCGGCTGCACCGCCGCCGATGGAGATATGGTAGTCAAAATCCGACACGATGACTCTTCCCTCTTGCGCAGTCCGAGGTCAAACAGGATGTTCACAGTGAACCGCTGGTTCAGGGCACACGGTGCAAGGCGCGAGGAAAAACGCCTGCACGGCAACGCTTCGTACTTCCGCTTAAAACACCCGCGCCATTTCCTTGGCTTTGGCGATCGAATCTTCCTTGATCTTCTTTGTCACATCCGGCCCGGCGAGGGTGGGTTCCACGATCAGAGTTCTGATATCCGTGAAGCCGATGAATCCCAGGGCGAGCTGGAAATACTTTGTCTGAAGATCAAAGGCCTCTTCGGCGCTGCCCTTGGGATAAGCGCCGCCTCGCGAATAGGCAACGAACACCGGCTTCCCTGTGACCAGCCCCTTGTATCCCTCTTTCGGTGAAAAGCTGAAGGTGTACCCAGGCTGCACGATGATGTCCAGGTACTGCTTCAGCCTGTAGGGGATCCCGAAATTCCACATGGGAACGGCCAAAGCATACTTGTCCGCGGATTTAAACTCGGCGATGAGTTCTTCCACTCTTTTCCAAGCCGCCAGTTCCTCCGCGGTGTGCTTCAGCCCATGAAGAATCGTGTATTTGGCCTGCACGGCAAGACCGTCAAACGCGGGAAGGTCTTTGTTGAAAAGGTTCATGGAGACCACTTCATCCTTCGGGTTCGCCTGCTTGTAGGCGGAAACAAAGGCCTCCGCAGCAGCAATGGAATAAGATCTTTCAATTCTCGGCGATGCTTGAATGTACAGCAATTTGCTCATGGCGACCTCCTTTCACTTCTTTTCCACAAACTTCAGGGCTGCCGAGTTCATGCAGTACCGCAGTCCGGTCGGCGCCGGGCCGTCGTTGAATACGTGCCCCAAGTGGCCGTCGCACCTGGCGCACAACACCTCCACCCTTCTCATGAAAAAGCTGTTGTCTTCCTCTTTGAGGATGTGGGTTTCAGAAATGGGCGCCCAGAAGCTGGGCCAACCCGTGCCCGAATCAAATTTGGTCTCTGAGCTGAAGAGATCCAGATCGCATCCGGCACACTGGTAGATTCCCTTGCCTTTGAAATCGTGATACTTCCCCGTAAACGCCCGTTCAGTGCCCTTTTTCCGCAGCACATTGAACTGCTCGGGGGTCAGTATCTTTTTCCATTCTTCTTCGCTCTTGAATATCTTCTCAGGCATTTTACCTTCTCCCTGTTTTGGCGCTTCGCTTTTTCCAAAAGCCTCGCTCCAACTCCCCAGACTCAAGAACAGAAATCCCTGTCCCAATCTTCTGAGAAAGGAGCGGCGAGTTGACCGTTTTGCCCATGCCATGGAATGTTCACTCCTTTCCTTGACCGTTCAACGGCACCAAGTTAATCATGGATTGGAAGCATGCCATAGCGGGCTGTTTGGGACAGTAGCCAGGCCAAAGGTCATGAATCACAAGGATGGAAAAAGGGCTATTGCCACGTAATACAATCCCCAGGACACATGCTCATCACCTGCTCGATCTCGTTTTCGGGGTAATCGGGCAGATCCGCCACCTCGATGCGGTCTGTGTCAGGGTTTCTTTTGAAAACATCGGGTCGGAGACTGATGCACGATTCGCAATCCGTGCACTCAGCCA
>JALOPA010000385.1 GCA_025454125.1 Thermodesulfobacteriota bacterium | reverse complement strand
ATCGAGGGCAACAGGGTGGCTCGGCGGATCGCAGAGGAAACCATCGCGATGTGTCCGGAGGTCCCAATGGCATATGTGCTCATGGGTTTTGTCCACCAGACTGAGTTTTGGCATCGGATCGGGAAATCCCCTCAGGAGTCTATTGAGAAGGGTATAGAAATGGCCCAAAAAGCCCTTGCCCTGAATGATTCCACATCGCTGGCCCACGCCTTGTTGTGCAGTCTGTATTCATTCAAAAGAGAATATGACAAGGCCATTACCGAAGGGGAACGGGCTGTGGCCCTCGACCCGAGCGGAGCGCCTGCCCATGAGATTTACGCTTTGAGCTTGAACTATGCCGGCCGCTATGAGGAAGCCATTCCAATATACCAAAAAACAATTCGACTCAACCCTATTGGTAGCCCGGTTCTTTATGCCGCATTCGGAAATGCCCTCTGGAGGGCAGACCGGTTTGAAGAGGCGCTTTCGGCATATAAAGCCGGACTCCAGCGTGCACCGGATAACGTTTTTCCCCATGTTGGTCTGACAGCTACATACAGTATGATGGGCCGAGAGCAAGAGGCCCGTGCCGAAGCCGAAGAGGTCTTAAGATTAAATCCTAAGTTCTCTCTCGAACGTTATGGAAAAATAATGGTCAGCCTGTATAAAGATCAGGCTCAAACAGATCGCTTCCTTAATGCTTTGCACAAGGCAGGGCTGAAGTGAAATGAGGTGTAGCTGCTGAGAGCTGGTCTGGCAGCTGCACCTCTGGAATTCGGTGGCAGTCCCAACGGGAATCGAACCCGTGTCTCCGCCGTGAGAGGCGATTGTCAAACAAGTTAGATGCGCTGGATAGGAACTTTTTCTTCCATTATCCTACGCCTTTCGCGTATTCCGACATCTTCGCTTCTACCCACTTCACAAGCCTTTCTGCAAGAGCTGTAGCGTTGAGGTAATCTCCTTCATTCACAGGTTCATATTCACCTGGATAACGAGTTTCAACCGCATATCCAGTCAGGATTCTGGCTTTGAACACGTCTTCGGGGATCGGCACACTCCCTTTCGCCAACAAGTCCATCAGGTAGGCGATGTCATGCGTTCTTGAAAAAACGATCTCGTGGAGGATGCAAAGGGCTTTCAATGCCTTTTCTGCCGCCTGCTGAGCATCATAGCAGAGATCTTCGTAGAGGACTTCTGCGGCCGCTTTGCCCGCCCTCGCACGGGCCATGTTGCTTTTGGCCCTCTGGAGCCATTCATTTGCTCGTTGCTGTCTTTTCGTAGACAGTTCTTCCATGCTTGGCTGCCTCGGAGTAGATCAGGTAAGGGTCACTTTTCAACTCCTCATACTTGTCCAGATCCGCCACAATCACGTCGATGGACGCGCCAACGTTCTTGAACCCCATATAGATCTTCTGGGTCAATGCACGTTGTTTTTTTTCTCCTTTTTTCAGGACGAGAATGTCATAATCGCTCTCCGAGCCAGCGTCTCCGCGCGCGTGGGAACCGAACAAGATAATTTTGTCAGGCTCGGCTACTTCAACGATGATCTGGATAGCTTTTTTCAGTGAACCCTTCATGCTAAACATCCCCTAGATCGCAGGCTTTGTTCCTTCTTGCTCTCAACTCTCAAACACGGGAAGCTACGTGAACAGTGAGACCAGTACAGGACTATCCTATAGAATTGAGAAACCAAGATCAATCAGGAATTCATGTAGCCAATACGGGCGGATGTCTACCCTGAGAGGGAAAAAGGTGATGCCGCCTTAGAAGGAACGGAGGGATTAACTCAGCAAGGGGCTGGGTTGTCCTGTGAAGACCTAAAACAGGAAAAAAGAAAGTCGGCATGTGGCCGACTTTCTTTGAGAACTGGCAGTCCCAACGGGAATCGAACCCGTGTCTCCGCCGTGAGAGGGCGATATCCTAGACCGCTAGACGATGGGACCGTTGACAAAATCGCTGCGCGATTTTATATAACGCGGCTTTCGTTGCTCCTAACTGAAAAGAATGAAAGGAAAAAGTGGCTGGGGGAGAAGGATTCGAACCCTCGTAAACGGGGCCAGAACCCGTTGTCCTGCCGCTGAACGATCCCCCAGCACTATTCAGTAATTTGGCTAAACTTGGGCCAAATGTCAAGGGGAAAAACCAAGTCTCACCGCAGAGAGCGCAAAGAACACAAAGGGCAGACACGATGGGTGCCACCCTCCCCCAACCCCTCTCCTCCAGAGGCTGACAAGCCGCCAAGGGAGGGGAGAAAGGGAAGCACGTTATCGGTTCACCGTTATCCGTTCTCCGAGAGATCGCCGGAAGGGCCCAAGGAGCGCGGAGGTGATCAAAGGAGGGCAGAATTAAGGACGAAGTCAGAGGGGTTAAGGGGTGGGGGTGAGATTAAAGGGCCTGGCGTAGCCGGTCATTTCGACATAGCCGACGCCGGAAACCGGACCCTGGCCTGAGCGGCCGGAAACGGAAACACTGCCCTCCCAGTAAGTGACCTTCGTGGACTTCTCCGTGATCAGCTCCTGATTGGCTAGGTTTGGGACGACGGACAATTCCAGGTTCAAGGGGATGACCCGAATCCTCCACTGCGAAGGGTAGGTAGCTCCGCTGCGGGGGCTTTTCCATCTTTGCAGGACTTCGACCTCAAAATCGCTGTGCGAAAGACGGATCGCCTCCCCTGAAGCCTTCACGAAGGTGCCGCTAGAGGATGCGCTGTTCCCACCCGCTTTTTGGCGCAGGAGATAAATCATCAATTCCGTGCGATCGTCAAGCTGCAGGCTGAACCAGTCCCAGCCCGCCAGATCGTCTTCCAAGGGAGCGCTGCTGAATTCGTGGTCCATCCACGCCGTGCCTCGGACAGGAACAGACCTGCCCTGAACAGTGATCGTTCCCTCTGTTTTGAGCCTGGTGAAGGAGTAGTAGCAGCTTGCACTCTCCGGCCTTTTGCCTTTGGGGCTGTAACCTTCCGTGCCGTGAGCGGTCGGTGGTTTGGAGGCTCTGCAAACCAGATCCAGAGAGAACTCCTTTGCCATCGCTTTCAATCGGTGCCCGCCGGATCCAATGAGCGCCGACCAGTTGCCAAGAAAGACTCGGGTGGCCTCCTTGTCCTGAGCCACGCCGGCGAGCCCTGCGCCCGCCCTGGCCACCCGTTCGTCAAGGTGAAAACGTTTCCTTTCAAGGTCCGAGAGCGCTGCATGGGAGAGGAACAGGTCCTTGGTTCTCCAGGCAGAGGGTCTTGGAGGCCAGGTCTTCTCTGACCCCGGCTCTGCAATCTGGGTTCGGAAAAAGGTCAGCTGGAATCCGTAACCCTCCCCGGAGGGTGCGGCCAGATTGCCTGTGTAATACCACCACTCGGTGCGAAAATCTGGATGCACGCCATGATCTCTCGGAAACACAAAATCGCATGGTCCTGTGACGAGCCTGTAGTCTCCCGCGCAGGCTGAACGGAAGAGACCAAAGAAAATAAGCATGAAGCAGCCGCACAAAAGGAGGCAAGAGGCTCTTTTCATCTCAGTGCTCCTTGAGAACCAGGGCAGGAGAAGACTTGAGGACGAGACGAACTGCCGGAAGCGCTGCAAGGAAGGCTGTTCCCAGGATGAGCGGCAGGGAGACAAGGAGGGCCTTCCAGTCCACCACATAGAGGAACGTCCAGCCAAAGGACTGCAAATTGATCACGTCGATGAGCAGGTGGGCCATCAGGAATCCGCACACCAGGCCCACCGCTTCGCCGGTGATCACCATGAACACCGCTTCCCAGAAAATCATGGAACGGATCTGTCCGGGTCCTGCGCCGATCGCCGCCAGTGTGTTCAGCTGCCGGATTCTTTCCAGGACCAGAACCGTGAGGGTGGTCGTAATGCCCAGACCTGCAACGACCAGGGCGATCAGGAGAAGCACCGTGGTCACTGCAAAGGTTTGATCGAAAACATCGAGGATCTCCTTTTTCAGTTCCACCCCGCCGATCATTTC
>JALOPA010000384.1:3959-4951 GCA_025454125.1 Thermodesulfobacteriota bacterium | reverse complement strand
CAGCATCAGACCGTTAATGACTTGCTGAAAAAAAATCATTTCCCGTTACGGTTTAACCCACTTACCGTCTTTGGCCATGAGCACATAGCCGGACTTGTCTACGGTCCCCTCCTTGGTAATCGAGAAGGTGCCCGTGACCCCCTCGAAGTTCTTCAGCCCCTCGAGCCCTTTCTGGATCTTCTGGCGATCCGCATCCAGGTCAGAGGCCTTGTTGGTCACCCCGGTGGTCTCGATGAGCTTCTTCATGATGAACACGTTTTCATGCATGTTGGCTGCAAAGGGGTTGGGCTCCCTGCCGCCATATCTTTTCATGAACTCCTGTACAAAGGCTTTGCTCTTGGGCGCGGGGTTTTCCACCCAAAAGCTGGAGCCTGTGATGGTCCCGTTCGCATCGGCGCCGGCCAGTTCCAGAAACTTGGGGGCCTGAATCGCGACCCCGCCGATAAAGGGCTTTCCCAGGCCTTGTTTCTTGGCTTCCTTGATGAAGCCTGCCGCATCCGCTAGGGTGCAGGAGACCACGATCCCGTCCGGGTTCACGCCCTTGAATTTCGATACGTGGGCGCTGAAATCCATCTCACCCGTCACAAACTCGGAAGTCCCCAGGATATTGACGCCCTTGGCTTCCAGGAGCTTGGGGAACACGATCTGTCCCGTGCTTTTGTTCAGGGCATCCTTGATGTCGGTGACGATGCAAACGGATTTGATGTTGTGTGTCTTGACCCAGTAGTCTACCGCAGGGGGTAGGGTGTTCATGTCGGAGGTGGCATTGATGAACCCGTAAGGCCTGTGAGCCTCTGCCAGCCCGGGCTTTGCCGCTGATGCGGAAATGGAGACGATCTGATACTTGTTCGCCAGCGGGAAGCAGACTTCCGCCTCGGTGCTCAAGAAAGGCCCGAGGACAGCCAGCACGTTGTCCTGAGTCGCCTGTTTCCTGAAGCCGAAGATGGCCTTCTCGCCTTTGCTCTCCGTGTCGTAGGTGATCACCTTCAGCG
>JALOPA010000384.1:0-3951 GCA_025454125.1 Thermodesulfobacteriota bacterium | reverse complement strand
GATCTCATCCACGGCAATGTCGAGCCCTATTTTCTGGTTCTCACCAAAACCTGCTGCAAAGCCTGTGAGCGGGATGAGGGCCCCCAGGGTGATCTCCGCGGCGTGAGCGCCAGGGAGCGATGCGGTGAGCAACCCAAGAACAAACACCATAACCGAAACCAACCGGAACATTCCTCTTGCCATGTTGAATCCCCCTTTCTTGTGTTGACGGATTAAACGATTCAGTGGTCCCTCACATTCTCTATATCAGATTACAAACCTCCTTTCATTCCCCTCGGGTGACTTCCTTTTGAGTTCCTCAGAATTCATCGTCACGGAGAATCCTGCTGGCCTCCTAGGTCCGGCTCTTGGCCAGGTCGAGACCCCGTTTATTCCCTCAACTTGGCCTTCTCAGGAACCAGGCGCCCGCGTCTGAGGCTTGGAAGCGCGAGCATGATCAGGACAAAAACACCGGTTGCCAGTTTCAGGTCGGGCGGCGGCATTCCCGCAGCCAGGCACAGAGACACCAGTTGATAATAGACAATGGCCCCCATGAACGGAGCGGCCAACTGCCTGAAGACCGTCTTCCTCCCCACGACCGCCTCACCGATGATCAGGGAAGCCAGTCCGTTGATGAGGATCCCGAAGCCCATATTCACATCCGCAAAAGCCTGGGATTGTACCATCAGGGCTCCGCCCAGTGCGGAAAAAGCGCTGGCCGTCCCCACCCCCAGGATGGTCGCCTGCCATACGCTGATTCCCTGGGCCTCCGCCATCTCGGCATTGGCACCGACGGCCCTTATGGATATGCCTTTTTCGCTCTTAAAGAAGAGATGAAGCAGGGCCAAGATGATGACCGCCACTCCGCCTGCCAATAAGATCTTGAGGAACGGGGAATTACTGTGCACAGGGCTTACCAGATCAAAGAGGGTGCTTTGACCAAGGATCGATATGTTCGAACGACCCATGACCCTCAGGTTAATACTGTAGAGCATGGTGAGCATGAGGATCCCCGCAAGGAGGGTGTTGATCCCGAAACGCAGATGAATGAAGGCCGTGCTGCAGCCGGCCGAAAAACCGCAGAGCATGGCCAAGGCGATGGCCGCAACAGGGTGGACACCCGCTGCCACCAGAAAGGCACAGACACATCCCCCAAAGGGATAGGCGCCTTCACTGGTAAGGTCCGGAAAGCTCAAGATACGAAAAGGCAGCATGATCCCTAAGACCACAAAGCTCACGATCAGGCTCTGCGCAAGGGTCACCGGGATCAGACCCACGAAGCTTTGAAAGATGGAAACCATCCCACTAGTCATTTTGGCTCCTGAGCAGCATCCTGTCGTCTTTGACCGAGAACCGCGCTATCAGGTCGGTGACCGTGACTTTTTCCTTTTCTTTCCCTTGGATCATCAGTTTGATCTTGCCGGCGGCCATCATGATGATGCGATTTCCATAATCCACCGCATGCTGCATGTTGTGGGTGACCATGATGGTCGTGAGGTGATAATGCTCCACCGTACTCACCGTGGCCTGGAGGACGATTTCCGCGGTCCGAGGATCCAAGGCCGCGGTGTGCTCATCTAGCAGCAGGACCTGGGGTGAATTGCTGACAGCCATGATCAGGGCGAGAGACTGCCGCTGTCCTCCCGAGAGCAGCTGAACAGGAGTGTCCAGGCGATCTTCCAACCCCAGCCCCAGCAGGCTTAGACGCTCTCTGTAGTCCTTTCGCCTTTTCGAGGTCAGGCCGGCTCTGAGGCGTTTGGGCTTACCCCGAAGGTCTGCCAGCAAGAGGTTTTCTGCCACGGTCATGCTGGCGGCGGTGCCTGCCATGGGGTCCTGAAAAACACGGGCCAGGTAAGGGGCGCGTTTGTGGACGGCAAGCCTGGACACATCCTTGCCCCCGATAACCACTCGGCCGCTGTCCGGGATGAGATTCCCCGAGATGACGTTTAAGAGACATGTCTTTCCCGCTCCGTTGGATCCTATGACAACGCAAAAATCGCCCCTCTCCATGCTGAGATCCACACCGTCCAGAGCCTTTTTTTCATCCGGTGAACCGGGAAAGAAGGTCTTTCTTAGGGAAGAAGCTTCTAGCATATTCTGTCATGGGCTTCCGTTGAAAGCGAGGGTTTCGATGGGGCGATTCTATCCCGTTCGTCAGCCAGGAGCGGATGCACGGGATCCTGAAGGGCCTCAATCGACAAAGCAGTTGGAATTCTTAAGCGCATCCGGCAGCGGGACTCCCAGTTCCCTCATGACCTTCCTGTTGATCTTTGCCACATGCTCCTCATAGGTCGGGCGAATGGGGGCAATGGTCTTGGGGTCGGTCCCCTTAAGGATTTTCGCCGCCACCATTCCGGTGTTGAGTCCGACCTTGTAATAGTCAACGGCAAAGGAGGCCATGAACAGCCCCTTTTCAACGTGATCCACATTGACGCTGAGGGTCGGCAACGAGATCTGCCTGGCCGCTGAGGCAACGGCCGGCGCCGCCGACTGGAGGAGGTTGGACCCGGAGACATAGATGACGTCAGCCTTCCCCTTCAAAGAAGCGATTCGAACCGGCACATCATTCGGGTTGTCTACGCCTACTTCCGCAATGGTGAAACCATGTTTGGGGGCCAGCTCTTTGGCCTTTTTCAGAATCGCCACGTCATTGTCCTCGCCCGGATTGTAGGGGAATCCGAACTTCTTTGCATTGGGAAGGAGCTGACGAGCAAACGCAAAGACCGCTCCCATGTCCTGAAGGTCCGATACCCCCGTCACATTCACGTCCCCCGCGTCCCATGAAGGGGTGAGCTTTGCCGTGACCGGATCCGTGACCGTGCTGAAGACGAGCGGGATGCTCGATCCCTGAAGCGCCTTTTTTGCCGTCTGAGAAACGGGTGTCGTAATGGAGATGATCAGCTTGGGCTTGTCTGCCATGAGCTTGCTGATCATCTGCGGAACAAGAGAGGCATCGAAGTTTGTGTGGCTTATCACATAGGTGACCTCTTGATTCTCTTTGAATCCGTTTTGTTTCATGCTTTCCTTGGTGCCTTCAATCACGCTGGTCAGCACAGGATGTTCGCCGAAATTGGCGATCCCCACCTTGACAGGCTCTGAAAAGACGCTTGTGGTCATGCCCTGCAAGAGCAACAGAACCATCCCGACAATGATCATCCATTTACGTTTCATGTCTTCCTCCTTTCTCTTTGCGTGGTTTAATCATCACCGCCAACACCCCCTTATCGAAGGGCCGCCACCAGCCGATCCATGGCCTTGGCCATGAAATCGGGATTTGCCGCAAACATAATACGGACGTGGTTCTTGCCCTGTGATCCGAAAAAGTCCCCCGGCACCACGGCCACCCCACCGTCCAGCAGCCTGGTCATGAGTTTTTCGGTGGAGGATTCCACGGCCGAAAAATCGGGAAACACGTAAAACCCTCCTTGAGCGGCTGGACATCGGACTCCCAGAAGCTCTCTCAAGCGGCCGACTGCCCTTTCCATGTTACCCCTGCAGAGGCTTCTGACCCTTTCAAGATACCCTGCACTGGAAGGCAGGTATTTTCCCATAGCCCACTGACCGATGGAGTAGGAACAAAGGGAGGTTGTCTCCTTGTAGATATTCATCTGGCGGATGAGCCATGGATGGCCGATGGCATATCCCAGTCTCCATCCGGTGACCGCAAAGGATTTGGAAAAACTGTTGATCACAAGGACGTTATCCCGGTTTCCAAAGCTCAGGGCGCTCACCGGCTCTCCCTGGTAGACGAAATTGTCGTAGACCTCGTCGGAAAGAATAAAGACCCCCAGCTCCCTGGCTCTGTCCATGATCTTTGAAAACCCTTCTTTTCCAAGGACCGCACCGGTTGGGTTGGATGGGGAGTTGATGACCAGAAGTCTCGTGCTTTTTTCCATCCGCTCCAAGATGGCCTCCGCATCAATGGTCCATGAATCCGTTTCCTTCAGCGGATAGGTTTCGATTCTTGCTCCT
>JALOPA010000383.1 GCA_025454125.1 Thermodesulfobacteriota bacterium | reverse complement strand
GAGGGAAAACCTCTCCCGCCTGTAAGGCTCTATCAGATCAAGAACGAGTATTATGTCCTGGACGGCAACCATCGTATTGCTGTGGCAAAGGAGTTCGGCACCAGCGAGATGGACGCCCAGGTCATCGAGTTTTTCGCCTCGGAGAAAACGCGCGAGCATATCCTCGAAAGCGAGAAACTCAGATTCAGGGACGGAGGTGGGCCAGTACGGCTATCTCATGGAACAGATCGAAAGGCACCAGCGGTACAATGAGAACATCGAGGGGCGGCCTCTTTCCTTGCAGAGCGCGGCAGCGGAATGGTATCGAACGATCTATTCGCCCCTCGTGGCCATCATCGAGAAGACAGCGCTCCTGAAGTCTTTTCCGAATCGATCCGCAGCGGATCTCTACGCCTTCATTTCTTTTCACCAGTGGGAAAAGGGAACCGTGCGAAAGTACGGAAGAGGCATCGACGAACTTCTTTGTAAAGACATGGAGGAATTCAGGGAGAAAATGACAGGCAAAAGAGAAATGGAGTACCCTGAAATGGTTCGGGAGATCACCGCGTTCGTGCTGATGAATGTCTCGGGGAAGAGGGAGGACCGGATCATCGAGAAGCTCTACGATCTCAAGGAGGTCCGCGAGATTTACTCGGTGCACGGGGACGTGGACGTGCTCGTCAAGATCGTGCTCACCCGTGACCTGATTTCCTCAGACGCCGAGACCATCGGGCAATTCGTCCACAACCAGGTGAGAAAGATTCCGGGGGTGATCAGCACCCAGACCCTGATCCCCAGCATGGCGAAGATCAAGGGTCCTTAGCCTCTCCCAAAAAAACATTGACACTCAGGGCGTGCTCTGGTTTTCTTGCTCTTGTCTGTGAGCGGAAGAAGGAAACAGGAGGGATAAAATGATTGTTGCTGTGCTTGGAGGGATGGGGCTTCAGGGAAGGGCGGCCTTGCTGGACCTCACCCGATCCAATGGGGTCGAAAAGGTTTTGTGTGCCGACGCCGTTCTCAGCGGCGACCTGGGCAGGCTGGAGAAGTTCATCGACCGGAGCAAGGTGGAGATGGTAAAAATGGACGGCTCCTCCAAGACGGACATCGTGAGGGTCCTCAAGAAAGGAGCGGATGTGGCCATTGACCTTCTGCCGATCCAGCTCATGCCCTTGGCCTTTGAGGCGGCCATTGAAGCCGGAGTGTCCTTGGTGAGCACGAACTACGCTCACACCATGAAGCACCTGCACGAACCCGCACTTGCCGCGGGCATCGCCCTGATGCCCGAGTGCGGTCTGGATCCGGGGATCGATCTGGTGATCTGCGGCCAGGCCGCCCGGGAGTTTGACGAGATTCATGTCATCAACTCCTATTGCGGCGGTTTTCCCGAAAAAAAAGCCTGCACCAATCCCCTCAACTACAAAATCAGCTGGAACTGGGACATGGTGCTCCGAAGCCACAAGCGGCCTGCGGTGCTGATCCGGGACGGGCGCAAGGTAAGCCTCTCTGCAGAGGAGCAGCACCGGGAGGACATGATCACCAACATCGACTTCCCGGGCCTGGGAGAGGTCGAAGCCATCCCGAACGGCGACACGCTGGCCTATACCGATCTGCTGGGCCTCACCAGGACCGTGCGGGAGGGAGGTCGTTACGCTCTTCGATGGCCGGGCTGGTCCTCCCTGATTCGCCCACTCAAGCAACTCGGGTTCCTCTCCGAGGAGCCCATTGATGTAGACGGGTGCCTGGTGAGCCCTCACCAGTTCATGGTCAGGCACTTGGAGCCCAGGCTTCAATACGGCGATGACGAAAAGGACCTCGTGGCCATGCTCAATGTGTTCAAGGGCGTCAAGAAGGGGAAGAAGGCTTCCTGGGTGAACAGCCTGCTCATTGAGCGGGACCTGGAAACGGGTCTACTGGCCATGAACACCAGTGTGTCCGGTCCCGCAAGTATTGTGGCCCAGATGCTGGGCCGGGGAGACATAAAGAAAAAAGGGCTGCTCTCTCCTGCCGTCGATGTCCCTTACGAGCCTTTCATGAAGGAACTGAAGAACCGACGGATTGTGATCAGGGAAGAGGTCTCCTAGTGAAGTGTCTTGGGCATTTCTTGTCATCTCGACCGAAGGGAGAGATCTTTTAACTTCGCTAAACGATAAGATTTCTCGCCTTCGCTCGAAATGACAGAGTTGTGCAGGCTTCACTGAGACACCGCACTAGCAGGCTGCAAGGAAAAGAGGGAATCAGCAGGGTTTACGCCTTGCTTGCGGCTGGAAAGGAAACGCGCATCAACCCAATTCAACAGGAGGAAAGTGCCATGGTAAAGAGAAGCCTGAAAGCGTTGTTGGCCGTTGTTCTGTTCGTGGGGCTTGCATCCACAGCCTATGCCGGAACTCTCGATGACATCGCCCAGAGGGGGGAACTCCGCATTGCCTGCCAGACCCAGGGGCCTCCGTTCAGCTTTGTGGACAAGAACGGGAAGCGAACCGGCAGTTCGGTCGAACTTTGCGAGCAGATGGCCAAGGAGATGGGGGTCAAGGTGGTCTTTCAGGACTACGACTGGGACGGCCTGATTCCGGCCCTTTTGTCCAAAAAGGCCGACATCCTGGCCGCGGACATGACCCCGACGCTGAAGCGAGCCATGAAGATCGGCTTCAGCACTCCATTCATGTACACCGGCAGCGTGGTCTTCACCAAGGCGGGCGGCGCGATCAAGACCATTGAGGACTGCAAGAAACCGGGTGTCAAGATCGCCGTGCTCCTCGGCTCCACCGGCGAGACCGATGCGAAGAAAGCCTTCCCCAATGCGGAGCTCAAATCGTACAAGGGAGGCGGCCCGCTCCTGATCGACGCGGTGCTCAAAGGCCATGCCGACATCGGTGTCAACGATTCGTCGGCCGTGGTGGGCCAGATGGCGAACTTCCCGCCCAACAGCATCAATATCTTCCCTGGTATGCTTTCTAAGCTGCCGCTGGCTTTTGCCGTCCGCTATGATTCCATGGACCTGCTGGAGTGGATCAACCTGTTCTTCCTCCACATCAGCCTGGACGGCACGCTGGACAAGAACATCAACTACTGGGTCAACACCCTGGACTGGAAGAAGGATCACTGATTTAGGCTGTCGGTCTTCTCGACGTCTTGTCAGCCTTTCGCTTCCCCTCATCCCGGCCCTCCCCCCGCGGGGGAGAGGGTTGGGTGAGGGTCTTGTGCCTGCCCGAGCCGCACCTTCCATGAGGGAAGCGTCCTATGCTGGAAGCCTTCAACTTCAGAGTCATTCTCGAGTACTTGCCTTTGTACTGGAAGTGCCTGCTGGCGACCCTGTGGCTTTCAGGTGCCGGGCTTCTGGGCGCGCTGATCGTAGGTGTGGTGGCTTGCGCCATGCGCATCAGCCGTTCGAAACTGGTTTCAAGGGTGGCGGGGGTCTACATCGAGAGCATTCGCTCCACGCCGCTCCTGGCCCAGCTCTACTTTTTCTATTTCGGGCTTCCTTCACTGGGGATTCCGATCCGGGAAGAGACGACCGGCGTTTTGGCGCTCACGTTGAACAGCGGGGCCTACATGGCGGAGATCATCCGGGCCGGGGTCCAGTCCATCTCCTACGGCCAGATCGAAGCGGCCATGTCCTCGGGCTTGGGGTATGTTCAGCGGATGCGCTACATCGTTCTCCCCCAGGCCGTGGGCGTGACGCTTCCGCCCCTGCTGGGTCAGGCGATCGTTCTGTTCAAGGATTCCGCTCTCCTTTCTCTGATTTCGATTTCGGAACTGACCCGGGCGGGACAGATCATGACCTCGGAGCGGTTCATGCCGGCTGAGGGCTTTCTGACGACGGCCGTCTTTTACCTGCTCATCTATTACATGCTGAAGGGGATTTCAGGGTGGACTCAGAAACGCCTCATTTTTCGCGAGGCGCGCTGAGGATCTGAAGAAAACCTATGCTCTCGATTTATTTTTCACAACTCATGCAAAGCCTGCCCTTCTTCCTGAAGGGGTTGTGGGGGACGATTGCGGTTTCCGGCCTCAGCCTGCTGGCCGGCACGGTGGTGGGGCTGATGTTGGGGATCATCCGCGCCAGCCGGTACAGAACCCTGCGGCTGATCATCGGCGCCTGGGTGGATCTCATCCGGGGCACGCCCTTCCTGGTTCAGATCTTCATCGCCTTTTTCATCCTGCCCGA
>JALOPA010000382.1 GCA_025454125.1 Thermodesulfobacteriota bacterium | reverse complement strand
GGTCCTTGAGCGGTACGGGTCTGCGCTGCCGGTTTGCTCCAGCAGGAGTTCATCGAGAAAAACCCGCTGCGCCACCTTCAGGGATTCGGGAGTCAACTGCTCCTCAAGGCTCAACTGCATCATCTCACCCGGAGTGTACCCTCTAGACCTTTGGATGGAGGGGCTCACATAGTTGGGGCGCAGGGTCATGTCCGTGGTCCAGATGACGTCCGACACGTTCTCTGCAAGCAATCGGTACCGGGCTTCGCTCTTCTTCAGTCTTTCTTCCGTTTCCTCGCGCCTCTGGATCTCCTTCTCAAGCGCGGTCTTGGCCTCCAGGAGTCTCTCTTTCTCCTGTTGAAGGGACCGGGCAATGCCTTTCTCCTCCAGGGCCAGGACACGCAATCGGCGGATCAGCACGGCGCAGGAGAAGGCAGCCACCGTATTCATCAGCAGAAAGCTGCCCCCTGCGGCAATCGCCCGCAAGGTGCTCTTGAAAAAGGGGAACTCCCCTCCTCCCGGACCGGCCGTGAACCACCACCCCAACGCGAGCAGTGTGCCCAGGTTGACGCAAACGGCCACAATGGCGGCCCGCAGGCCCAGAAGCAACCCGGACATCACGCCGAAGGCGAAAATCCAAAAGGGCCCCCCGCTCAACAATCCATAAGAGAAACAGAGGTAAAAACCCACTGCATAGACCAGCAGGAGAGCGATGGACGCTCTCAGAACGTAGGCAGCATTCCTGAAAAGGAGCAGAGCCAACCCGCACAACAACACGCTGCAGTTCAGCACAGCCACGGCCCAGCGGCTCTCTTGGACGGCGAGGGCAAACCCCGGCACAAAGGCAATCGCCGCAAACAGAGTGCCTGTCACGACCACAGCGGAGAGAATGCGTTCCCACTCGGCATTCGGGCCTTGCCCGATTTTTTCTGTACTCCCTGCTGGTTGGTTCTCAGTGCGTTCTGTCACTGTTTAAACTCCTCTTTACAGCTATCCGACGTCACCCCTTGGAACCATCCTAAGGCCCCTATTCGCCGGCCTTTTCATCCCCCAGGGCCTTGCGGATCTTTTGCGCGATCTCGGCCAGGGCCATGGGCTTCATGATAAAGCCTTTGATGCCCATTTTCAGGGCTGCGGCCTCTGTCATCCGTTCACTGAACCCGGTGCAAAGCAGAACCGGGATCTCCGGCCGAATCATCATGAGTTCTGCGGCCAGTCTGTCACCCGTCATCTTGGGCATGGTCATATCCGTGATCACAAGATCATATTGACCGGGGTCCCGCTTGAAGCGTTCCAGCGCACTCAGAGGGTCCGTGTTCGTGTCCACCCGATAGCCCAGCCGTTCCAGAATCTGCCTGCTGATTTCGATGATGAAGGGCTCGTCATCCACGAAGAGAATCCTCTCTGTGCCGAGGGGAAGGGGTGCGGGTTCCGGAGCCTGATCTTTGGCCTCCGCCTCCACCAGAGGAATCCAGATCGTAAAACAGGTCCCCTGCCCGGGTTGGCTCTTCACCGTGATCTCTCCCTCATAGCTCTTGATGATCCCGTGAACGATGGACAAGCCCAACCCCGTGCCTTCGCCCCGTTCCTTGGTCGTGAAAAAGGGGTTGAAGATCTGCTCCAGAGTCGATCGGTCCATCCCATGCCCCGTGTCGCTCACCATGAGCTTCGCAAAAGGCCCGGCCCGGAGATCCGGCGCGCCCAAGGCCCTCCCATCCTTCACTGTCTCCACTTCCAGCGTCACTTCCAGCACCCCGCCGTTCGCCCTCATGGCATGCCCGGCATTGGCAAACAGATTCATCATCACCTGGTGCACCTGGGTGGGATTGGCAAGGACCATGTCCTTTTCAGCCGTGATTTTCTGGCGGATCTCTATGGTGGCAGGCAAAGAGGCTCTGGCCAGTTTGATCGTCTCCTTGAGCAGGGGTCTCAGGCGCATGGGCCTTCTCTCCAGATCGCTCTGACGGCTGAAGGCCAGGATCTGCTGCACCAGGTCTTTGGCCCTCATGCCTGCCATGAGAACCTTTTGGATCATGGGATAAGCCTGATTCTCAACCGGAACCGTCATCAACGCCAGCTCCGCTCCCATGATGATCGGGGCCAGGATGTTGTTGAAGTCATGGGCGATGCCGCCGGCCAGGGTCCCGATGGCCTCCAGTTTTTGAGCCTGGTAGAGTTGCCGGGTCAGCTCCTCCTTCTCTCTCTGCGCCGCGGCAATCTGCTGAAGTCTCGTGTGAAGCTCAATGGCATCGGTCTGCGCCTCCTCGTAAAGACGGGCGTTCTCGATGGCAATGGCCGCCTGTCCCGCAAAGAGCCGAAGGGTGGAAAGATGTCGTTCCTCAAAGCTTCCCTTCTGGTCCGTAATGGCCACATTGATCACCCCCACGAGTTTATCGTGATAGAGCATGGGCTCGGCCAAGGCGGCCGTGACAGGCGTGGTCTGAACCGCGATGGGACGGGCTCCGGGCCATTGGCGGTAGTCCTCAACAATGATCCCCTTCCGAGTGGCGGCCACGTACCCGGTGATTCCCTCCCCTTTTGGAAAAGGAGCCATGAGCCCGGGATGGTAGAAATCGCCCAGGGACACCTGAGGCAACAGCATCCCCTGAGCTTCGTCCCAGAGGGCGATCACTCCTCCGGCCGCCCTCGTCAGCTCCACAGCCCGCCTGAGGATCAACTCCAGCAGGAGATCGAGATCCAGCTCTCGGGTGATCTCTTCGACGATCCCCCGCACGGCTTCCAGCTGATGGGTTCGAGCTCTCAGCTCCCCCTCGGCTTGTGTGCGTTCCACCACTTCCCTCTGAACCTTGCCGAGCATTTCCTGAAGCTGCTGGCTCATTCGATTGAATGACCCGATCAAGTCACCGATTTCATCCCGATGGCCACCGGAGATCTTCTCCCCCGGGCCTTCCATTTCGATGCGCTCCATGGCGTCCTTCAAGGCCCGGATGGGGCGGCTCACCGTGACGGACAGCACCCGGTTGAGCACCAGGAGCATGATGAGGAAGGCAACGGCCAGCAGCCCCCCCGCGGCGAAATAATAGAGGCGTCTCTGTCGCTCTATTTCTGCCAGGGAATAGAGGATTCGAATCGAGCCGAACGAGACTCCTACGGCGAGGATGGGAGCCTCGTAGATCAGAGCCGGAAGGCCTTTCCAAACGCCCATCAAGGTCCTCGGATCCTTCTGGGGAGGGATTCTTCTTTCCTCTTCTTCCGGAACGCTGTGCCCTGCCCTGTCGTGATGAACCAGCGAGATGCCGTCCGCAGCGTATAGGGTCACGGACAAGACCCCTTCCAGCGACAGGATCTCTCGAGCACGAAGATCCAGCGCCCGGATTCGCTTCTCGAAAAGCTCATTGGCCAGGGGCTCGGCTTCCCGCTCCACCAGCATTTTCAAGTACTGTTCCGCCTGCCGCGTGGCGCTTTGATGGTGCGTTCGCTGCAAGAGCACCAAAACCCCTCCGAACACCGCAACCATTGCAAGGAACGTGGCCAAAACGGCCAGTCCGATTTTTCTCTGAAGAGGGAGGTAATTCCCCGTGAGGTGCATCGCTTTCACCTTCCTATTTGCGCGAGCCGCGCGCGTCTCCTAAGTGCACTAACTTAAGGAACTCGCTCTTGTCTTTTCCGAAGCGCATAACGACCAATGGCTTGGAGTGAGGATCTCTGTTTTCGTCAAACTCGATCTTCCCGGTGATGCCGCGGAAATCCTTTGTCCGGGCCAGCGCGTTACGGATGTCCTCGGCCTTGACCGATCCGACCCGGCGTGCGGCATCGGCGATCAGGTGAACGGTGTCGTAGGTCAGCGCGACCAGCCCCGCCCGGAATCTCTTGTGGGCCGAAGAGTACCGTTCGTAAAAGGCCCGGCTTTTCTCAGCCGGGACCTCCGGATGCCAGTGCTGGGAATAGTAGCTGCCCTCCAGTTCACCGCTGGTGTATTCGTACATGATGTCATTCCAACCGTCCGCTCCGAGAAAAGC
>JALOPA010000381.1 GCA_025454125.1 Thermodesulfobacteriota bacterium | reverse complement strand
GGCGAGATGCGACTCCACCTCGTCCGGGAACACGTTGTACCCTTTCTGCTTGATCACGAACTTGCGCCGTCCTGCGAGGTAAAGGGCTCGATACGTTCCCATGTCCTTGAAAAAGCCCAGATCCCCGGTGTACAGAATACCTTCCGCGGATATGGTCTTCGCAGTCTCCTCCGGCATGTTGTAGTACCCCAAGAACACGATAGGGGGATGATAGCAGATTTCACCGATCTCGTTGTCGGGAAGCTCTTCCCCTGCCCTGCCGTTTTGATCCATAGGTTTTCGAACCGTGACCAGGGCGAGATCGGCAAAGCAACGCCCCACCTGGCCGGCCATCTCTTCGATCGAGATGCCCTCAGGTGTAAAGGTGGCAAAACCCGCGTTTTCGGTCATGCCGATACCGGTGCCGAAAGCAGGCGCCATGGAGGAGAGTTTCTTGAGAAACTCCACGTCCACCGCCGACCCCGCATAGGCCACGAACCTCAGGCTGTTTAGGTCATAACGGCCATAGTCCGGATGGTTCCAGAGCATGCGGAACTGGGTAGGGATTTGACCGAGGATGTTCACCTTGTGTTTTTCCACCGCTTCCAGGGTCATTTTCACATCAAAGATCCTGAGCAGGACCGTGGTCTGCCCAAGAAACATGGTGGTCATGAAACACTCGGTCACACACCCCACGTGACTGGGAGGAAGGTTGATCAGAAGACGGAAATCGCTTCCCCTCTTCGTCCCCATGCCCCTGGCAAGGATTTCGTTCTGGACAATGATGTTCTCATGGCAGAGAAGCGCCGGCTTGGGCTCGCCGGTCGTGCCCGTGGTGTAGATAATCAGCGCCGGGGTGCGGCGCTCCACAGCCGCGTAGGCCCTCTCAAGCCGCCTGGTAAAGAGATCTTTGAGCTTCAGGTAGACAAGTCTCTTTTTCTCCATCATCTCGGTGACGGCGATCGCCCCCTCCAGGAGATCACCGGGTTTGGGGGCAGGCGTGAACTGCACCAGGTGCTCAACCGTGGGGCACTTTTCCTTGACGGCTCTCCCCACCTCGCGAAAATCTCGCACCGGCGTCTTGCCCAGGAAGAAAAAGGCCTTGGGCCCGATCTTATTGAGGTCCCTGACCACCTCCTCGTCCTTGAGGCGCAAATCCAGGGGAGCCAGGATCGCCCCGATCTTGAAACAGGCGTACATCAGCATCATGTGTTCCGGGACGAGCACGAGCATCGTGGCGACCCGATCCCCCTTCTTGATGCCCATGTCCAGCAACCGGAGCGCAAAGAAGTCGATGAGAGAGAGGAATTTCTCGTAGGTGACGGTTTTCCCGTCTTCATGCTGAATCATGGCCGGCTTGTCCGGAGTCTTTTCAGCCCAGTGTTTGATGTAATCATTGAGACGCGGCAACCGGAGAACCTGAGACGTCGTGTCCATAACCGCTCCTCTTCTCAAAGTCGAAGGATGAACGGATTATTCTTCCTTCAGAAAAACATAGCCGTTGCTGATGGCTTTCTGCCCTTCCTGGTTGAGCACATTGAAGTGCAGGTCTGTGCCGTCCTGCTTCACGCTTTTGCCGACAAGCTGCACCCTGATCGCGGTTCCCGGAACGACCATACCGGTGAAACGGCAGAACACAAACTTGAGAGCGAGCGGGTCCCCTCCTGCCTCCCGGTTGATGATCTCCCGAACGGCATAGGCAAGGGTGGCCGTGCCTTGCAGGATGATCCCCCGCAAGCCTACCTGATGGGCGAAGGCTTTTGACGTGTGAATGGGAAACACAATGTCCGTGCAGCCGTCGTAAAGGTGGGGACGCAGCGGGTCTATGGGAATCCGGCTTTCCCAGAGGGGTTCCGTTCTCTCTTCAATAAGAGGACCCTCGGGAAGCCGATTTGCGGACGAGCCCTCGTCCGCACATTTTACGCCCCGCATGAGGGCCCCCATATGCTCTGTGAAAACCGGCTCACCGGCTTGGTCCAGAGCATCAAAACGCATGACGACCCTTGTGCCGGCCCTGTGCGGCAGAATCGCCGCAACCTGCCCCTTAACGGTCAACCGGTCTCCGGGTCTTAAGGGGCGATGGAATTCAAGGGCTTCTGTGTGGTGGACCTGTGTCATCAGGACTTCCATGGGAAAGTCCTTTGCTTCAATGTACTCCCATATTCGATCGAGGATGCGCCAGGTCACGGCAACGCTGAACATGGGAGGCGCGATAATTCCTCCCTCCCGCTCGTCATCCATGTAGACGTCGTTGTTGTCGTCCACCGCCGCTGCAAAGTTCATGGTCTGGCGCCAGGTAATCTCCGTTTGATAATCCTTGAGCAGTGTTCCCACAAAACGCGAGCTCAGTTCCATAAGTATCTCCCTGAAACAGCATCCCACTGCCTGAGCCGATCCTAGCCTTTGGAGGGCGCAATCCATCGTTATCCGCAATGCGGACGGCGACTCGGCCTTTGTCCCAAAAGATTGTCGCGACGTCCTATGGGAAAAGTCCGCTCTATCCCTCCTTAATGACCCACCGGATCAAGTTCCCGAAAAAGGCGGCATACCAGTTTCCCACTTCTCTAGGCCCCGAACCCTCGGCTCGAACCGTGATCCGCGAATCTCCCCAGTCAACCAATCCACCAACCCAGTGGGGAGCCACATCGCTCGCAAAAGCGGCAACCCGGCCCAAACCGAATTGACCGACCACGAGGAGCGGAGAGGTGTCAGCGGATGGGGTAAAGTGGAGCTTTCCTGGCTTTTGGGATATGCCTATTTGACGCACGGTCAGAATCGTCTCGGCATCGGGTTTGGCTTGAAAGCGGTTGAAACCTCCGACGCTCGGTGAGCACCTGTCAAAGGGCAGACCCTCCACAATCGCATGAGCCATTCTTTTTTCAATGACGCACGGCTGCCAGCTGTTCACACGATCGTCCTGGTCCTGCATCAGAACCGGAAGGACGTCCTTCAAGACCGTGGCCGTATACTCCCGCCTGGTTCCTGTGAAGGACGCCCATCCCCCGATCATCAGCAATCCCATGCCTTGGCACACCTTCTCGGCGAGCTTTCCCAACTGCTCGGAAGTGAAGTTCTTCGCAGGATAGTCGCTGAGGATGATCCCCCGATAGGAATGAGAAAAAGATCGATCCTCGAAGCTCTGCTCGGAAGCAAGGTAATCGAACGGAATGGAGGAGTGAGCCATCACTCCTGCAAGGTAGGAACCTGCCTCCCGGAGCGCCGTGTCGCCGCAATACAGGATCATTTTATCCTTCTTTATTCATTTCCCTTCTTTGGCTTTTGCGGTTTTGTAACTTTCCTGCACCGCCTTGAGTCTGTCCGGCTTGGTCAGCATCTCATAGGCGGAGAGCGCCATGGCCTTGCCCGTGAGGACAGCCGCCTTCCAGCCCTCGTCGGAGTTGGCCGCCTCGCGAAAGGCCTCGGAGTGAAGAGCCGTCCCCTCGGGTGCGATCTTGAACCACACATTGACCGTAGGATAGCTGGCGGATACCATCCCGAGATCCGAGGATGCCAATTCCTCAAAGTCTTTGAATTCGCTGGCGGCAATGCCGAGACCCTTCAAGTTGGCCTGGACCACGTCGAGCAGGGGTGGAACGGCGATCGCGGCTTTGAGCGCAACGCGCGGTTCTTTGAATTCCAAGGTGGTGCCGGTTCCCAGTTCCCCGGCCTTGGCGCATCGCACGATCTTCATGTAGGCATCTTCCATGGTGGCCGTGTCAAGGGCACGGCAGGCAAACTCAGCCTGAGCGAGCTCCGGCACGATATTCACAGGGCCCCCGCCCTTGGCCACGACGCCGTGGATGCGGACATCCTGGCGCAGATGTTCGCGTAGCTGATCGACGCAGTTGAAGGTGAGCAAGACCCCTCGCAGGGCGTTTATTCCCTTGTGGGGGGACGCGGCAGCGTGAGCGGACTTCCCCTTGAAAGTGAAGTTGGCCCGCTTCATGGCCAGCAGGCGCTGGTCCACGCTCCACCGGTCG
>JALOPA010000380.1 GCA_025454125.1 Thermodesulfobacteriota bacterium | reverse complement strand
CGGTTTGATTGATCGTGGTGCTCGCCACAGATACAAAATCCGGGTAGCCGATGCCTACCGCCAGAGAACTGTTCTTGGTCAGATTGAGCATCTGGCTCGTGAGCGGGGGAACGATCACCCGGAGGGCCTGAGGCAACACGACAAGATTGAGGGCATAGGACCGACGGAGGCCAATCGACATGGCCGCCTCCCATTGGCCCTTTTGAACGGACTGGATCCCCGCGCGCACGACCTCCGCCACAAAGGCAGAGGTGTAGAGAATCAATCCCAGGAGCAGGGACACGAACTCAGGGCTGAAGGTCATGCCTCCCTTGAAATTAAAGCCCACGAGCTTGGGCACATCCATCTTTAAGGGCATCCCGGCTGCGAGCCACACCAGGAGAGGAAGCCCCAGAAGGAGGCCCAAGGAAACCCGGAAAACAGGGAAATGCTGACCGGTTCTCTCCTGTCGTCTCTTGGCCCACCTCCGGAGAAGATAAACCGCCATACCCCCCACCAGGACACTGACCGCCATGTAGAGGTAGACCGGGTGAAACTCCGGAACGGCCAGGATAATCCCCCGCTTGCACAGAAAGACACCGGCCAACGGCGAAAGGGCATTTCGAGGCGCAGGCAGGCTTTCATAGAAGAGCGCGTACCAGAAGAAAAGCTGCAGGAGGACCGGCAGATCCTGGAAAATTTCGATGTAGGCGGCAGCGAGCCTCGAGAGGAGCCAGTTCTTTGAAAGGCGGGCGATACCGATCCCTGTGCCAAGAAGGACCGTCAGGACAATCCCGATAAAGCCCACCTTCAGGGTGTTCAGGAAGCCGGCAAGCAGGACGTGCCCGTAGCTGCTCGCGGCCGTGTAGGGGATGATGGATTCGCCGATTTCAAAAGCGGCGTTGCGCTGCAGAAACGTGAACCCGGAGCTGATGTGCCGCGTATCGAGATTCCTCATGGTCGTGGTGACGAGGTAATACCCCACCACCACAACGAAACCCAGGGCAAAGACCTGGTAGAAGATGCCCCGAACCCTGGCATCATTCCAGAGTGGAATCCGATTCATCACGTGAACGGCACCGTCTTCCGAGAGATGAAGAAAGCTGGAAAGGAGCCCCCCGCAAGGGGCTCCTTGGAGTTTCTTATCGGAACGAAGGGGAGTACATGAGCCCGCCCTTGGTCCAGAGGTCATTCAGACCCCGCTGGAGCTTGAGCGGCGTGTTCTTGCCCACGTTGCGTTCAAAGATCTCGCCGTAGTTGCCCACTTGCTTGACGATGTTGTAGGCCCACTTCTCGTCGAGTCCCAGGGCTTTGCCGTTGCCCGGGACCACGCCGAGAAAACGCTGGACATCCGGATCCTCGCTCTTCAGCATGTCCTCCACGTTCTGAGATGTAATTCCCAATTCTTCCGCGTTGATCAGGGCATAGACCGCCCACTTCGCGATGTCGAACCACTGCTCATCCCCCTGCCGCACACAAGGGGCGAGAGGTTCCTTGGAAATCACTTCAGGCAGAATCACGTAGTCTTCCGGGTTGGGGGCTGCAACCCGCATCCCGGCCAGCTGAGAGGTATCCGAAGTGATCACGTCGCAGCGGCCACCGAAAAAGGCGTTCTGGACCGAGGCCTGATTTTGAAGCACGACGGGATTGAGCTTCATCTTGTTGACCCGGAAATAATCCGCAAGGTTTCTTTCCGTCGTGGATCCGGTCATGACGCAAACCGTAGCTCCGTCCAGGTCCTTGGCGCTCTTGACGTTCATCTTTTTGGACACCATGAAACCCTGGCCATCGTAAAAGTTCACAGGCGCGAAGTTCAGCCCCAGAGAGGTGTCGCGTTGAAGAATCAGGGTCACGTTCCGGCACAGGATGTCCACTTCGCCCGACTGGAGGGCCAGGAAGCGCGCCACCGGGGTAAGAGGGGTGAACTTCAACTTCTTGGCATCGCCGAAGAGCGCAGCGGCCACCGCTCTTGCCGTGTCGATGTCCAGTCCTTTCCATTCGCCCTTTTCATCCGCTTTCGCGAATCCGGCCAGGCCCTCATTGACTCCCACCTGAATGAACCCCTTGGCCTTGATTGCTTCCAGGTTTTCACCCGCCAGGGCCGCACCCGTCATCCCCAAGATCACCAAAGCTGCAACACACCAGGTCATGAGTTTCATCGATTGTTCCTCCTTAAAATGATGAGTTCAGATTACCGAAAAGACCTTCATTGGACAAAGCTTGTGTTAATTCCAATCGTACACTCTTGAGCGATAGGGCTCCACCCACTCCTTCTTGGCTCCCCATGCAATCATTCCATCGTACAAGGCGTCTACCATCTTTTTTGCCACGCCCTTGTTCTTTGAAAAGACATTCTTCTGCTGCCTCGGGTCCTTTTGCATGTCATAGAGCTCAGGCGAATCTTCCTCTCGGCCGCCGACAAGCAGCATGTGCTGTTTTCCCGTGATCGTGACCCAGAAGAGAGTCGTGTCCTTCTCCGGAACGAGGGAAAAAGAGAAGTTCTGGTTCAGATACCCCAGCCTCTGTGAGGAGAAGATGAACTCCCGCCCCCATTTCTTCACCTTGCCTCTGATGAGGGGCAGAAGGGACTTCCCGTACAGAGGGTTCAGCCCTTTTTCCCTGCCGTGCATGATCCCTTTCAGTTCCTGAGCGATCTCCCGGTAGGGCAAGGGCGCTTTGCCTGGAAGACGCTTCGTGGTGTCAATCCCCGCCATTTCAAGAATGGTGGGGAGGAAATCTGTAGGTTGAACCAGTTCGGAAATGACTTTGCCCTTGAACTGCTGGCCCGGCATCTTGAGCATGAACGGGACATGGACCATCTCTTCGAACAGAGGCCAAGGGCCCCTGGGGTCGGTTTTGGTAATGTTCAGCTTTCCGGTCCTGTTGTGCTCTCCCAGCAGGAGCCCATGATCGCTGGTAAAGAGGATCAGGCTTTCATCGTAAATTCCTGCATCCTTGATTTGTCTGATGACGAAACCGATCCACTTGGAAACCATCTCCACTTCCGCTTTGTAGCGAGCCGCCATGTTCTTCAGTTCCGAGGGGGTGAAGACGTCCGCCCTTCCATAGTTGGGCATCACCATGGGGATCCCCTCGTACCCGGGATCATACTTCTCCACATAGTACTGGGGGGGGTCCCACGGCTCGTGGGGATCAAAGAAATCCAAATGGAGAAAGAAGTCCTTGGACTTGTAGTTCGCTTCGATCCACTTCGCCGCCAGCCTGGCCAGCCTCGGCGGAAACCGGTCTTCTTCCCATCTCCAGTGGCTGTTCACCCACTGGGAGAGATCGGCCTGGGTGTGGTCGCCGAAATAGAAACTGTGGCGGGCCTTTTCCTCCGGGATGAGGTACTGGATGGGCTCGTTCATCTTGGTGAAGTAGATATCCCTCTCCTGCCCTCTCTCCAGGTGATGGCCGATATATCCGCGGTTATAATTCTGTTCATGGCGCAAGATCTCATTGGTATCCGTGATCAACTGGGTGATGTACCCATAGTCCAGCAGGATCTCCGACAGGGTAATGTCGTTCGCTTCCAGTTTTTGCCATCCGCGGAAAGGAAAGCCCAGCCTCCCCGTGAGCATGTCATAGCGGTGCGGCACGGTCGGGAAGCTCCCGGCATAGCACTTCGTGAAACAGACCGAATCGGAAAGAAACTCATCGATTTCCGGCGTGTCCACTTTTGTCAACCCCATGGCGCCGACGTGATCAAATCTGAAGGAATCCGAAAGAATGAGAATGATCTTCATGAAGCCTCCTTAATGGGTCCCGAGAACTATCGCTCTTAGCGCATCTAACGGGCGGGGATGTCCGATCCATTCCATGCCCAAAAAAATCAGGCTGATTGTACCCGCCTCATTTCAAGGTGCAAGGAAAAACTTTGCACAAGCCGCTTCTGCGCTACCCTTTTTGCAACTCTGAGCACCGCTTGCGAGGTGTCCTGAGATGTTGACGCCGACACTGATGGCGATGCTGACGCACCTG
>JALOPA010000379.1 GCA_025454125.1 Thermodesulfobacteriota bacterium | reverse complement strand
TGCGCGATGCAATGCACCGACTGGGCCTCGGGCCGGCACTCGGGGCGCACGACTTCCTTGCGGTAGCCTTTGAGCAGCATGGAGCACCTCCTTCCTTCTGAAGGCTGCATTAGCCTTTTGCGAGGGCGCCCGTGACGGCTTCCTTGACCCTTTGAACCTCTTCAGGGTTGGGGATCAAATCCTTGTTCTTCTCGATGCCGAGGTCTGTCAGAACGAGATAGGTTTTCATCGGCACCTGGGCCAGTTCCAGGCTCGCCTTCGCACATCCCAGCGAACAGCCGTCGATCACCACCATGCTCGGCACATCCCGGGCCGATTGCACGAAACCACTGAGCTGCCCGCCGATACCCGCCAGGCAGAACATCTTGCCCACGCCTTCCCGGGTCAGCTCGACCGCCGCCTGGTTGGAAAGCTGTCCCACGTTCGATCCCCCGGAGCACGCCAGAATCATTGTGTTCCCACCGCCAGTGCAACATTCGTTTGCCATCCGTCCCCCCATGCTTCCTGCGCGTACGTTACTTCCCCAGCCAGGTCTTGACCTCGGCCTTGGATGGAACTTTTCCAACCGACTTCACAGTGCCGTCCACGACAACCGCCGGAGTGGTGAAGACTCCCTGCTTGGCGATTTCAGCGATGTCCGTGATGTATTCCACCACCGCGTCGGAGCCGGCTTCGGAAACGGCCTCCTTCACCACCTTTTCGGTTTCATGGCACTTTTTGCATCCTGGACCGAGGACCTTGATTTGCATGAGATCTTCTCCTCTCGTGAGTTGGGTGAGCTTCCTGGCGAAAGAGTGAGTTTCTTCGCCTATCAGATCAGCAGATTGAACAGGTAACCGACGATGAGAATGCCGCCGCCGACCACCCCGAAGAACGTCGCAATGAGGGTCGGCTTCAGCACCTTCCGCAAAATGATCGCCTCCGGAAGAGAGAGGGCGATGACCGCCATCATGAAGGCGAGAACGGTTCCGAGGGCCGCCCCTTTGCCCAGAAGGGCTTGCACCACCGGAATGATTCCCGCCGCGTTCGAATACATGGGGATCCCGATCAAGACCGCGGCAGGCACGGACCACCAGGCACCCTTGCCCATGATCGAAGCCATGAAGCCCTCCGGAACATAGCCATGGATGCCGGCCCCGACGGCAATGCCCAGCACGACATAGATCCAGACCTTTCCGACGATATCCCGCACGGCGTCCATCGCGTACTGGATACGATCGGCCCAGGATTTCTCGGGCTCCTCGTACCCTGCCTCACCCGCCTGGATCTGGTACACCCACTCTTCGAGATGCCCCTCCAAGTGAAAACGACCGATCGTCCACCCGGCGATCATGGCGATCAAGAGGCCTGTCCCGAGGTAGAGGCCCGCCACTTTCCAGCCAAAAAGCCCGTAGAGCAGTACGAGAGCGATCTCGTTGACCATGGGAGCCGAGATGAGAAACGAGAACGTCACGCCAAGGGGAATGCCCGCTGTGACGAACCCGATGAAGAGGGGCACCGCCGAACAGGTGCAAAAGGGCGTCACGATGCCGAGCAAGGCCGCGAGGACATTTCCAAGCGACTCGCGCTTGCCGGTCAGAATTTTTCGCGTGCGATCCGGAGTAAAGAACGATCGGATGATGCCCACGCCAAAGACCACAAGGGTCAACAGCATGAGCACCTTCGGGGTGTCGTACACAAAGAACTCGATGGCGTGGGCCAGGTGGCTTTCCGCCGGAAGCCCCAGGAGGGTGTAGGTGAAAAACTTCGAGAAGGGTGCCAGGCTCTTGTAGATCACAAACCAGGCCGCAAGCATCGGGACGCCGACCAGCAGATACTTCAACAGCTGGGATCTCTCTGGGGCAGGATGTGGCTCCTCAAGACTCACGGCGGTTTCCATCGCACAACAACAACTCTTTTCTTCCGTTGTCTTCATGGTCCGTTCTCTTCTCCAATCAGTCGCTCGAAAGTCATCGCCACGGGGACCCCAAAACTCACTTCACCAAGGGCAAGACCCTGTATCTCCCTCCGCTGGATGCATTCGCGTCGATCAGCCACTTTTTGATTCTGTCCCGGGGCGGAACACTTCCAACAGCAACCGCTTTGCCGTTGATCAGAAGGGCCGGAGAGCCCATGATGCCGTACCGGGCGATTTCCTTGATGTCCATCACGTGATCGACGCTCGCGGGAAGCTTCAGCTCCGTGAGCACTTCCATGATGAGCTGAGTCAACGTGTGACACTGGGTACAGCCCGCACCAAGGACCTTGACATCCAACCCCTTGGGACCCTCGTCGGTGTAAGGCTGCCCGAGAAACTTGCGGAGCTCGCGTTCAAAGGCCCTGCCGTATTCTTCTCTCGCCTTGGGCGGGATGTAATTCCCCTTCCCCAGTTCTTCGAGCATGTACGATCGAACTATGTCATCGGATTCGTCGGCGTGAGTCCTGGCCATCTCCGCCATGAGCTCCATCAGCCCGATGATGCTGACCGAAAACCCCGAAATGCTCACTCGCGTGATCGACTTATCTGCCATGTCTAATCCCTGTCTGTTCGATGTGACTCATGCTGATTTTCGGCAGATGAGCTCCCGGTCGATCTCCGGAAGGTCTTGTAGGATACGGGCCATCTCCGGGTCATCCTGAAGCCAGTGTCTGAGGTTCCCAAGAAGCGTCGAGGCGTAGGGGCTGCTGCTTCCGTCGGTCACGGTGTAATTGACCCAAAGACCGCTCTTGCGGTAAGTCACCAGCCCGGCGTCTTCGAGCACCTTCAGATGATTGGAAACCGTCGGCTGGGCGATTCCCAACACCGCCTGCATCTCACACACGCAGAGAGACCTGTGCTGAAGCATCTTGAGCATCTTGACCCGGTTGGGATCCGAAACAGCTTTCATGACCTTGATGAATTCTTTCATTGTCAGTCTCCCCCTCATAGATCGTCGATTCGAAATATAAAGACTATATTTGTATACGTCAATATAATTTCGGGCCGTTCAGCCTCGCTCCCTTGACCACCCGTCTTAATTGCTATTGAAGGGACTTCTAACGGTACGCATGCTGGAAATCCGTCCATGCGAGCGACGCGTTAATTTGTATTTCCAATTCAGACTACTCCATGATATTTGTCGAATATGATTTTTTAGGGGATTCTTTTGGCTGTCCGGATGTCTTGCGGGCAGGGCGAGATTACGCGAAAAGGGTTGTCCATGGCTGGATTGTCCACTTTAGCAATTCTATTTTGCCCCATCCTGGGTCGGTTAATCGGTGGAGGGACTACGTGGAAACCGGCTGGAGATCTTGCCGAGGTATTTTCGTTCACGAATATGATAGATTCTAGCCGCAGGATGACTTGCCGGAAAGTGGCATCGGAAGACGCTTAAGCGGATCTCCTCATCGAGAGCTCCCAAGGAATTTGTGAGTCCAATAGTGAACAGTGAACCCTCAAAGGAGTCAGAACTGGAGATGAAAGAACTGAGGCCTGATGAGATCAAGAATGTCGTGAGGAAAGAATACGCAAAATTTGCCATGGTCGGAAGCCCCTGCTGCCCAGGAGCGCATTCCTGCTGTGGAACGGTGCCAGCTGCCGACGAGATTGGAAGGCGGATCGGCTACAGCGACGACGACCTGAAAAACGTGCCCGAGGGTGCGAACCTCGGCCTGGGCTGCGGAAACCCCGTCGCCCTGGCTTCCCTCAAGGAAGGCGACGTCGTGCTCGACCTGGGATCCGGTGCCGGTTTCGACTGCTTCCTGGCTGCCGGCCGGGTTGGGCAAGCGGGGAGAGTCATCGGCGTGGACATGACCCCCGACATGCTCTCCAAGGCTAGGGAAAACGCCGTCAAGGGCGGCTTCGCAAACGTCGAGTTTCGGCTGGGTGAGATCGAGCATCTGCCGGTCGCCGACAACCACCTCCACGCCATCATCTCAAATTGCGAGATCAACCTGTCCCCAGAGAAGGACCAGGTCTTCCGGGAGGCCTTTCGCGTACTGAA
>JALOPA010000378.1 GCA_025454125.1 Thermodesulfobacteriota bacterium | reverse complement strand
GGATGAGCCTTATGAAAAGTCATGAGGGGGGGAACCGTGAAACTGAGAGCCGATGCCGTTTTTGAAGGCGGGGGAGTCAAGGGGATAGGCCTGGTCGGGGCTGTGGCTGCAATTGAAGATGCAGGGTATGCGTTCATGAACCTTGCGGGGACATCGGCGGGCGCCATCGTCGCCTCTCTGCTTGCCGTGGAGTATGAGGCCGAAGAAATCAAGCAAGAGATGGAGAGGCTGAACTACAACCGTTTCAAGGACGAAGGGCTCCTGGACAAGCTCGGCATCATCGGAAAAGGCCTGAGCATCGGGTTCGAGTATGGGATCTATGAGGGCGAGTATTTTGAGAAGTGGCTGGAAGGTCTGTTGCTGAAGAAGAACAGAACCACCTTTGGACAGATCATCACGGAAGAGTTCAAGAAAGGAAAAGCCGCTGAAAAATACAAATACAAGCTCCAGGTCATTGCCGCGGACATCACGGATCGAAGGCTGCTTGTTCTCCCGGGCGACTTGAAGTCCTTTGGCTATGATCCAGATCAATTCAGCATCTCACGGGCCGTGCGAATGAGCATGAGCATTCCCTTTTTCTTCGAACCGGTGAAGCTTCGTGACACGAACGGTCGAGACCATTACATCGTGGACGGCGGGGTGTTGAGCAACTACCCGATCTGGCTTCTGGATGACGGCAAGAAGAACCCACCCTGGCCGACCTTCGGGTTCAAACTGACAGAGCCGGACAAAAGGGCTCTCAAGCCCGGGGATCGCAACCCCATCAACAACCCGATCAGTTTCCTTAAATCCGTCATCGGGACCATGATGGATGCCCATGACAACTACCACATCTCCATGTCCACGGGCGACTATGACCGGACGATTGGAATCCCGACGGTGGTGACGGTGAATGGGGTGGAGGAGGAGATCAAGACCGTGGACTTCGATATCAGCCGGGAAAGAAGCCAAGCGCTCTATGAGAATGGAGTGAAGGCCGGAGCGGAGTTTCTCGATAAATGGGATTTTGTAGAGTGGAAGAAGAAGTATAGGTCGGGAAAGGCGTTCTGATGCCAGTTCCAACTGCCTATCCCGGCGTCTATGTGGAAGAAATTCCGAGTGTAGTGCGGACCATCGCGGCAGTCGCCACTTCCATCACGGCTTTCATCGGGCGGACCCCAAATGGCCCGGTAACCGAGCCGGTAACAGACAATAGCTTCAAAGAGTTTGAGCAGAACGGATGGCGGGCACGAGGCACAAAGCAGAAAACCTTTCCGCTATGCCCCTTCAGCTTTCTGAACCGTTGCGCCTGTCCTTAACGGTCCATTGTTTTCTTAAGCCCCCGGGTCTATCCGGCAACAGCTCATTTCCTGATAGGAAGAAGGGGAAATAGAGCAAGAGATTGCGGCGGTTCATGGTTTTATTCTAGAATCTCAGACAGAGGTTTGAGAGCCAAAACGGGGAAAGAAAACACCATGAAAGAGAAATCAATTCCGGGAGGGGGCAGTTCCTTCTTTGGCAAGATTCCAGAGCAGCTGTTGGCGGCGAAGAACGCCTTGCGAGGCCGGCTTTTCGAAGCCACGGAGCGGGCGATCCCCCAGGCCCTTGCGTTCCGCAAGGCCAAGCAGTTCCATCCGGCCATCGGCGTCAACCTCGTGGGGGTCGGCATCGGTGAGAAACTGGCGGCGGGAAAGCAGACGGGTGAAATGTGCGTCAAGGTCTTTGTGGCCAAGAAGTATCCAAAAGGGAAGGTCCCATCCGGTGAGCTTGTTCCGGAGAGGATCGACGAAATCCCCACCGACATCGAAGGGGTGGGCTATGTGAGAAAGTTCCAGATTCCCCAGAGAAAGCGTCATCGTCCTGTCCCAGGCGGGGTCTCGGTTGGGCTTCCCCTCAGCGTGGTCGACTTCCAATTTGGCGGGACCCTCGGGGTGGTTGTTGCTGACAGCAAAGATCCCAATCGTCTTCTCGGTTTGAGCAACAATCATGTCCTGGCAGACGAAAACAGGGTCAACCTCGGTGCTGCGGTCGTTCAGCCGGCAACGCTTGACGGCGGCGGAGAAGCCGACCGGATAGGGTCTTTGTCCCGTTTTGTCCCCCTCAAATTCGACAACAAGAGGAACTGGATGGATGCCGCGGCAGCAGAGTTCGGGAATCCCGCAGCCGCGGAGCGGAGTTTGCTGGGCATAGGAAGGCCGACGGGATCGGGAAATCCTTCGCTGGGTCTTCTTGTGAGAAAGTCAGGCAGAACGACCGGCCTCACTGAAGGTGTGGTGCGGGAAATGAATTTCGATGTTTTCAACATCAGCTACGAGCAGGGAATGGTTCGCGTCGATGACGTGATCGTCATCCGAGGGACGTCGGGGTCCTTCAGCGAGCCCGGGGACTCCGGGTCGGCGATTGTCGACCCCAAAGGCCGGGTGGTTGCCTTGCTTTTTGCCGGGAGCGAGATCGTGACGTTCGCCATACCGATCAATCGCATCCTGCGCCGTTTGAAACTGCGCATTGCAACGTAGCAGGCTGCTGAAAAAAGCAATTTTACCCTCACTCCCGCCTCCGCCTTCGCGGGGGTAAACTCCGGCGGGAGTCCAGAACAGCCACGAAAGACTGGATTCCCGCCTGCGCGGGAATGACGTCAAAGACCTCAGAAAAGGGTTTTCAGCAACCTGCTAGGGGTGGGAGAAGTGAATCAGTCGCCGTCGTCCGAACTGCAAAAAGCCAAGCGCGGTCTTTCGAAATTCCTGCGGGAGGAGCAGGGGTTCGTGGGGGTAGGGGTTTCGCTCGGGTCAGCCGGTCGGCCGGAAATCGTTGTGTTTGTGGCGGAGACGACGAGTCCGGTTCTGGCCAAGGTGCCGACCGAATGGCAGGGCCTTGCCGTGCGTACCGAGATCAGCGGTTTTCCGAGAAAATATTGAGAGAGGAAGGCAAGGGAACCTACCGGCAATGGCCTGATTGCGTCTAAGAAAGTAAGTTTGATGCGTTCGTAAAAAATCCTCAGCACCGTCACCCCGGCCCTTCGACTTCGCTCAGGATAAACTCCGGCCGGGGTCCAGGAGTTCTTGAAATTCCTGGATTCCGGCTTTCGCCGGAATGGCAGAAAAGAGCGGTTTTCGACTTCTTACGAGTGCATGAAGTTTGGAAAGGAGGAGAGATGAAACTGGATAAAGTCATCATCACCAATATGGGGGCGCTGAAGGAGAAGTATGACGAAAAATTCGGCAGGGTCGAGCAGGCGATCCGACGGCTGATGGCGGCGGACCAGAAGCGGGGACTGGACACAAAGCTCGTAGCCGTTGATTCGGAGGGAGACATGGCCGCTGCTCACGGGGAGGCGGTCAAGGAAAAGGACGATCAGAGGGCGGTCAAGAAAGCCGTTGATGCCGTATTCCATGTTTATGAGCCGGACTACATCATGATCCTGGGGGCCCAGGACATTGTCCCGCACCAGGACCTGAAGAACCCGGCTTACGATCCGGACGGGGATGAGGACAAGGTGGTTCCGAGCGACATCCCCTATGCCTGCGAAGCCCCTTACAGCAAAGAGCCGGGAAACTTTGTGGGGCCGACGCGTGTCGTGGGGCGGGTTCCTGATCTGGTGCGCTCCACTGATCCGGCCTACCTCGTTTCTCTGCTTGGAACCGCGGCCCGGCACAAGACCCGGTCCCGGGCCGAATATCAGAAATATTTCAGCGTGAGCGCTGAAGTATGGAAGGATTCCACAGCTCTCAGCCTGACCAAGATATTCGGATCAAGTGCATCCATGGCGACCTCCCCTCCGAAAGGGCCTAAGTGGACGAACGCGGAACTCGGCCGGCGGGTGCATTTCATCAACTGCCACGGAAGCCCGGAGGATCCCAATTTCTACGGGCAACGCGGCAGGAGCTACCCTGTTGCGCACAGCGCTGAAAAACTGGTGAAGAAAATCATGAACGGGACTGTGATCGCAGTCGAGTGCTGCTACGGAGCGCAGCTCTACGACCCGGCGGA
>JALOPA010000377.1 GCA_025454125.1 Thermodesulfobacteriota bacterium | reverse complement strand
CCTCCCTGAACCCCAGTTCGTCAAAATGATCGCTGCATATCCACTCCCATACAATCTCACCGTCCCACGTGACTTCGATGATCGTGTCGTCGAGGAGAACCTTGTCCGCAATCTTGGGATTCTTCACGTTCTTGTGGGAGAGGATCACGGTGTTGCCGCGGTCCACCAGCGGATCCATGCCGGGAACATAGTAGCCTACAGGGTTGCCTTCTCTCTGGTAATCGTGATGCTGTCTGGCCATCCACTGGGGGTCTTCCCCAGGGTCCTCGACGTACTCGTACTCGTTGAACTTCCACACCACGTTGCCGTCCCAGTCCACCTGGATCAGATCCAAGCTGTCCTGCATTCCATAGGCCGTGTTCCTCTCCCCGGTGCTGCCGATCAGGTACCCTCCCGGAAGGATCCTGTTGGGCATGCCATGAAAGTGTGTCCACACCTGGACCTCCCCTCCATTCATGTCGATGAGGAGCGCTCCCACCTCCTTGGCCTGAAAGACCGTGAACCCGTTCCAGCATTTCTTGGGGTCATAGATCGTCGCTCCGGTCGGAAAGATACTGGGATACGTCATGGTCATTACCTCCTAAGATTTCCGCGTCGGCATAAGGTCAATCGTTGTCGCCTCAAACCAACCTATTCAGGGACAAAGGCACATAGGCACAGAGGGACAAAGCAGAAGACCTCTTTCCTGTCTTCACCCTTTGCTCTTTGTGCCTTCATCCTTCTTTAAACGCCTGCTCCCTCTTGCCCCGGATCGAAGGAAGGGCTACCGCGATCAGCATCGCCAGGGCCATCATGAGGAAGGCGAGCGACAGAGGACGAGTAAAGAAAGGCGAAGGATCCCCCCTTGAGAGCAGCATGCACCGCCGAAGATTTTCTTCCATCATGGGCCCCAGGACGAATCCGAGGATCAACGGGGCCGGCTCGCATTCCAGCTTGTGAAAGACGACTCCGAGCAGCCCGCACAGGGCCGTCAGGCCGATGTCAAAGGTGTTGTTGTTCACGCTGTAGAGCCCGATGCAGCAGAAAAGCAGGATGGCGGGATAGAGCAGGCGGTAAGGCACGGAAAGAAGCCGGACCCAGATTCCCACCAGGGGCAGATTCAGAAGCACCAGAATCACGTTTCCCACCCACATCGATGCAATCACACCCCAGAAGAGGTCCGGGTTGCTGCTGATGACACGAGGACCCGGCTGAATGCCGTGAATCATCATGGCCCCGGCCATCATGGCCAGCACCACGTTGGGCGGAATCCCGAGGGTCAGAAGCGGCACAAAGGAGGTTTGCGCCGCGGCGTTGTTGGCGGACTCCGGCGCCGCCACTCCGCAGATGTTGCCCTTGCCGAAGCTTGAGGGGTCCTTCGAAATTTTCTTTTCGAACATGTAGGCGGTGAAGGAAGCCAAAATCGCCCCCCCGCCCGGGAGGATGCCCAGAATGGATCCGCCCAGAGTCCCGCGAAAGAAGGCCGGCATGACCGCCTTGAGGTCGCCCCTGCTCAACCAGAACCCGCTCAGCTTGCTCTTGAGGATGTCCCGCCTCTCGCGCTTTTCGAGGCTGTTGATAATGTCCGAGATGCCGAAGAGCCCCATGGCCAGGGAAACGAACCCGATGCCGTCCGCGAGTTCGGTGACCCCGAAGGTGAACCGCTGTGTGCCGCTGGTCACGTCCGTCCCGACCATCCCCAGCAAGAGGCCGAGCAGGATCATGCCGACCGCCTTGAGCGTGGAGCCGGAGGCCAGAACGACCGAGCCCACCAGGCCGAAGACCATGAGGGAGAAATACTCGGCCGGCCCGAACTTGAACGCCACCTCCGACAGAGGCACGGCAAGCACGGCCAGGACCAAGGTGGCAAAGGTCCCGGCAATGAAGGAACCTAGAGCCGCGACGGTCAGGGCCGCACCGGCCCTCCCCTGACGGGCCATCTGGTAACCGTCCAGGCAGGTCACCACGGCAGAAGCTTCCCCGGGCACATTCACCAGAATGGAGGTCGTGGACCCGCCGTATTGGGCTCCGTAGTAAATGCCCGCCAGCATGATCAGCGCCGAGATCGGCGGCAAAGCAAAGGTCGTGGGAAGCAGGATGGCAATCGTCTGAACCGGACCGATGCCCGGCAACACACCGATCAACGTTCCCAGAAGCGCTCCTGCCAGACAGTAGAGCAGGTTCATCGGGGTCACGGCCGTCTGGAACCCCAAGGCAAGATTCGAGAGCAGATCCATGAGGTCTCCTCAAAATCGTGGTCAGAGGCGTCCAATCAGGAATGCCGGCCAGACCGGAAGTTGGGAATCGAGGAAAAACACGAAGACCGTCACCACGATCACGACCAGGACGGCGGCGTTCAGCAGCGACTCCTTCCACCGGAACTCATGGCTGGCCATGCTGGCGATGACCACGAGCATGACGGTCGAGAGCAACAACCCCAGGGGTCGGAGAACCAGGCTGAACACGACTACCGACGACAACACCAATACCACCGGCTTTCCCTGCAAGGCAGGCCGAGGTTGGGAGCCTTTGGCCCAAAAAACGCATCGCGCCAGGATCACCACCCCCAGCAAAGACAAAACGACTCCCAGGGCAAAAGGAAAGTATCCGGGCCCCATCTTTGCCGCGGTGCCGATCCGGACAAAGGAGGAAAAACCCATGGCCGCGACGCCAAAAAGGATGAACATCACGCCTGCTACGAAATCCTTGGGCTGAGAAATGCGCATGGACAGAGGCCTCCCCTCGTTGCCGGGATCGGGGGAAGTCTTTGCCCTTCCCCGATCCCGAACTTATTGGGCACTCGCACACCGGTAAGCCGACGGGGGGCTTATTCGGCTTTGAAGCCGGAAGCCTTGATCACCGGGACCCAGCGATCGCGGTCCTTCTTGAGGATGGCGGCGAACCCCTCCGGCGTGGTGCCGGCCGCGTCACTTCCCATGCCCTGGATCTTTTCTACCACATCTGGCGATTGGACGGCTTTGGCGATTGCCGCGCTGAGTTTGTCTATCACGGGCTTCGGCGTCTTGGCCGGGACGACAACCGCGTTCCACCCGATGCCTTCGATCTCCGGGAAACCCTGCTCAGCACAGGTCGGGATATCCGCTTTCTTGCGCGACTTGCCGGCCGTAGCCAGGATGCGGATCTTGTCCGGATGGTAGGCGGACTGGACATCGTAGGCATCGACCCCCATGGGAATCTGGTTTCCGATCAAGGCTGTCGTAAGCGGGCCCGAACCGTTGTAGGAGGAGTGGACCAGTTCCACGCCTGCGGCCTTGCCGATCATGAGCCCGAAAAAGTGCGGCAAACTCCCTGCGGCCGGAGATCCGTAATTGGCCTGGTTCGGGTTTTTCTTGATCCAGTCGATGAGGCCCTTGAGATCTTTTACGGACGAACCGGCCGGCACGGATACACAGAACTCATAGGTCCAGGTCATGGACACCGGCATGAAATCCTTGTCAGGATCATACCCTAACTTCGGGAATACGACCGGCGCCACAACAAACATGGCAGGGTTCACCACCAGCATCGAGCTGCCGTCCGCGGGCTGTGTCTTGGCATACTCCGCGCCGATGCGGCCGCCGGCGCCGGCCTTGTTCTCCACGATCACCGGCTGGCCAAGGGACACCTTCAGCTTCTCGGCAATGACCCTCATGATAACGTCCGTCCCGCCTCCGGCAGGGTAAGCGACGATGATCTTGATCGGCCCCTTGATCTCCTGGGCCGGAGCCATACCCGCCGTCACAATGCAAAGAAACCCGCTGGCCAGCAAAACAACGAACAATTTGGTGAAGAGAGAACGCATGATGACACCTCCTTATTGACTCTACCGAAATCCAGCGTTTTTATAAACCTGATTTTTTTGCCCCTCCGGCGCGATCCAGCGCTTCGAGAATCTTCTCAGGGGTGATGCAGAGTTCCTTCATTCTGACGCCGATCGCATCGTAGATCGCATTCGCAATGGCAGGAGCGACGCCCACCATAGTCCCTTCGCCTACGCCTTTGGCGCCGAAGGGGCCGGTCGGTTCGTGGGACTCGACGATGATGGGAACCAGTTCCCCCACGTCGCAGGCCCTCAGGATTCTGTAATCCCTGAAGCTGTCGTTGAGAATCCTGCCTTCCTTTAGAAGGAGTTCTTCGGTCAGGGTCCACCCGATCCCCATGACCGCGCCGCCTGTGATTTGTCCCTCTATGTTTGCGGGATTGATGGCTTTGCCCACGTCAAAGGCGCCGACCACCTTACCGACGCGAACCTCGCCTGTCTCCGTGTCGACGTCCACTTCCACAAAGGTGGCCCCATAATATCCCGGCATCGCAGGAGCCACGCCAGTCGAAACACCGATAATCTGTTCGCAGATGGACATGTCCCCGATCTGGATCTTGCGCATCAGGTCGCCGATCTTCACCGACACGGAAGGGTTC
>JALOPA010000376.1 GCA_025454125.1 Thermodesulfobacteriota bacterium | reverse complement strand
CCATCAGGGGGATGAATCCTTTTTGGTCCATCACCTCTTTTGTGGGAGGGTAACTTCTCTCGCCGAGACTCACGGACTTGGCGCCCATGCTCCACACCTCTTCTACAAGGCTGACGAGAGTGTCGTTGTGAGTCGAACCCGGAACAAGATCCGCAGTGTTGAAGTTGGGCTTGATCAGCACGTCCTTGTTCTTTACTGGATTGATCTTGAGCGCTTTGATGGAGCCGGACACGCCTGATTTCCGCTCTTCCGTTCTCACGAGAGACACACGACTCTTTTCAATAGCCATGGCAACTCCTCCTAAGCCCAAATACAAAGAACCGCCGGCTGCGGCGGCAGCTTTCAGGAAATTCCGCCTGCTCAGCCCCTGAGGCGAGGCCAGTCTGTTTGTTTCGGGTTTCATGAATGAATAATAGCCATGGTTTTCAAAGTGTCTAGAGGAAGCAGGAGTACAACAAAAAGCAATCACGAAAACACGAAAAAAGGAAAAACACGAAAGAAGAGGGGGATGCCTAAACCTGTTTGCCTTTTTTCGTGCCTTCCGGATTTCGTGCCTTCGTGGTGAAAGGTTTTGACCCGGCCCTTTAGAAATTGCCCGTTGGGGGTGACGCGTCATTTATGCGCCTCTGGCGCACTTGTCACCACCCTGTGAGGATGATATAGGAAGCCTACACAAAAGGGAAACCTTTAAGAGGAGGATGATATGGAACTGAAAATGGAGCCTATCGAAATCCCCGAGGGGTGCAATGTCATTTTCGGACAAAGCCACTTCATCAAGACCGTGGAAGACCTCTATGAGACCATGGTGGGAGCGGTGCCGGGAGCCAAGTTCGGCATCGGCTTCTGTGAAGCGTCGGGCCACTGCCTGGTGCGCGGCGAAGGAAATGACGCCGGCCTAAAAGATCTGGCCATGAACACAGCGTTCCGGATCGGCGCAGGCCACACGTTCATCGTTTTCATCAAGGATGCTTTCCCCATCAACATGCTCAATGCAGTGAAAATGTGCCAGGAAGTGTGCCATGTCTTTTGCGCAACAGCGAATCCGGTTCAGGTGGTGCTCGCTCAGTCCGAACAGGGCAGAGGCGTGCTCGGTGTGATCGACGGCTCGTCGCCCAAGGGGATAGAAAAGGAAGACGGGGTGGCCTGGAGGAAAGACCTTCTGCGGAAGTTTGGGTACAAACTTTAAGCACAGGCCTTCGGCACTGCCCAAATTCGAATCTCGAAATCCGAAATTCGAAACAAATCTGAAATACAAATGCTCCAATGATCAAAACGAAAAACCATCCCTTCGCCGTTTTGGACATTTGAATTTGGATCATTTGATATTGTCTCGGATTTCGTGTTTCGAATTTCGTGCTTTCAATCGCTATTGGGACGCGTTGCGAGTTTGAAGTCATGGACAAAGAGATTAGAACGACGAAGCCCAGGCCCCTGGAGGGGATTCGGGTTGTCGAGTTCGGAACCTTTCATGCGGGCCCAGGCGCCAGCGCCATTCTGGGAGATCTGGGCGCCGAGGTGATCAAAATCGAGGAGGCCGAAGGAGATCCCATGCGGGGCTGGAAGGAAGTGGGAGGGATCCGCTTCACCTTGGCGAATGGAGAAGGATTCCCCTTCGAGTTCACCAACCGCAACAAGAGAGGGATCTGGCTGGATATCAAGAAAGAGAAAGGCCGGGAAGCCTTCCATCGACTGATCAGGAAAGCGGATGTGTTTCTCACCAACCTGCGGAAAAGCACCAAGAAGTCCTTGGGGATCGACTACGAGACCTTGAGCGGGGTCAACCCTCGCCTCATCCATGCGAGTGTCTCGGGGTTCGGTCAGGAAGGTCATCTGAGCGACCTGGGAGCTTTCGACCCTATGGGCCAAGCTCGATCAGGCATGATGTTCAGCACCGGCTCGGACAAGCCTCGGCTGATTCACCTCGCGGTCCTCGACCAGACCGCATCCATCGCCTTGAGCCAGGCTGTCCTGACCGCTCTTTTTGTCCGGGAGCGACGCGGCACAGGACAGGCGGTTCACGTGTCTCTTTACGGCACGGCGCTCTGGATGCAGTACGCAGGCGTCATGATCTCCGGCTGTCTCTCACGGAACTCGGTGCCCGAGGACCGTCGAATGTACTCTCCTCTGCGGAACTATTTTTGCTGCCAGGACGGCAAGTGGATCATCGGAACGCACCACCCTGAACAGAGGTATTGGCCCCTTCTGTGCGAAGCCACAGGCCAGACCGAATTGCTCCGTGATCCGCGCTTCGCGGACATCTGCAAGGTGGAGGAGGACAGGCCTTGGCTCGTGGAGCGTTTCGACAGGGTGTTCGCCACGAAGACGCGAAGCGAGTGGATCCCCATCCTGCGGGCCAAGGGACTCCTGTTCGGGCCGGTCCAGCAGATGGAAGAGGTGGTCACGGATCCCCAGGCCCTGAGCAACGGTTACGTCGTGGACTTCGATCACCGGTCTCTGGGCAAGGTCAAGATTCCCGGCTACCCGGTGCAGTTCAGCGATTCTTCGGCAGGCACGCGATCATCGGCGCCCCGCCTGGGTGAGCACACCGATTCCATTATGCAGGAGATCGGGTATTCGGAGAAGGAAATTGCGGACGCGCGCAAGGCAGGGGTGATTCGGTGATCGGGGCTGCTCTGTGCCCCTGCATCAATTTCCCCCTTCACGCTGCCGCCTGTGATGGGAGTCTTCCGGGTCTCTCACAGAGATCATGACGCTTTGTTTCAGGATATTGTAACCGATTTCTATTTCCAGCCTCGCCGGTGCAAGGATGTAGCCGAAGGGGTTTCCCGTCTTCTTGTTTTGTATCCTGTAGACGTGAGCCAGAGCACCCGCCTTGTCTAAATATTCATGAGACCCTCTGAGACCCAAGGCCTCCTTCCTGCCCAATCCCGCGTTGACGATCATGGGAGTCGCCTCCGCAGGATCATCAAGGATGTAGGCCGCTCCATTGGCATCGCTTACCCATTTCGTGATTTCGAACGTGGCGCGAGGCAAATCCTTTGGGTCCACGAGCTCTCTTGAAACATGGCGAAGCGAAGTGAAAAGATACACGGCAACGACAACGGCGATGAGGATGCAGGCAGTGAGAACCATTTTCTTCATGGGCTCCTCTTTCGAAAGGGTCTGAAGTCGAGACAGCCATGGCGGACGAAGGGACATGCGTTATGCCAAGTATAAGCCGGAGAGGAATTTCAAGTCAATGAAGTGTGCTTTTGCGGCCGGAGCGGCGCCGGAGCACCAGACATCGGGATTTGGTTGCACACAAAGCCTGCCATAGGGTAACATTTCCAAAGGACCCGAGAGAGGAGCTGAAGACGATGAACGGCTTTCTAAGTTACGACCCTCCGCCCTACCGGCCGCCCAGCGAGGCGAGCAGCCTTCTTTTCAGGGTGACCCGAGGCTGCCCGTGGAACCAGTGTACGTTTTGCTCCATGTACAAGGACCTGCCGTTTGAAAAGCGGCCGGTGGAGGAAGTCCTTCAGGACATCGACACGCTGCGTGAATTCTCGAGAGGAGGGGTTCCCACGGTTTTCATGGGGGATTCGAACAGCCTTGTCCTGGAAACCAAGACCCTTGTTGAAATTTTGCAGTACCTCTACAAGACCTTTCCTTCTGTCCAAAGAGTGACGAGTTATGCCAGGGCTCGAACGCTGGGCAAAAAGTCCATGGAAGAGCTCAAAGCCATCCGGCAGGCAGGACTCACGCGGCTGCACATCGGATTGGAAACGGGTGATCCTGAATTGCTGGAACAGATCAAGAAAGGGGCCACTCCGGAGCAAATGGTGGAAGGCGCACTGCGGGCAAAACAGGCGGGCTTTGAAGTGAGCCTCTATGTACTGGCCGGCATCGGCGGAGAGAAGAAGTGGAGGCAGCATGCCGAAGGTACAGCGAAGGTGTTGAATCAGGTCAGTCCTCACTTCATCAGGATTCGCACCTATGTGCCGACCCCCGGCTCTCCTCTTTGGGAAAGTGCC
>JALOPA010000375.1 GCA_025454125.1 Thermodesulfobacteriota bacterium | reverse complement strand
CATGTCCATGAAGTTGCTCACTGTTGAGGAGCTTGTGAAGGTCACCATGTGGATGTCGCCCTTTTCCAGCATGGCCCTGATCTCATCCTTCCGGCCTTGGGGCACGACGGTCCTGTACGCCTCCACCACCTCCACCGTTGCGCCCATCTTCTCAAGCTCCTGGGGAAGCACTTCCCTTGCATCCGCCGCCCTGGGCAAGAGGACTCGCAAGCCCTTGACGCCCTGCTTACCAAACGCTTCCACCACGGCTTCTGCCCTGTACTCCTGGGGAACAAGGTCAGGAAGGATTCCCTTTGCCCGTATCGCATCCGCGGTCTTCGGGCCGATGGCAGCAAGCTTTATCCCCTTCAGCGCTCTGGCGTCCTGGCCCGCGTGCTCCAGGCGTTCAAAAAAATATTTCACGCCGTTCACGCTTGTAAAGACCAGCCAATGATAGGTCCCGAGGTTCTGAATCGCGTGATCCATCTCTTTCCAGCCGGGAGGAGGGATCACTTCAATGGTGGGGAACTCGACACATTCCGCCCCAAGCTCGGAGAGGAGAGTCACGAAATCGCTGGCCTGCTCCCTCGCTCTGGTGACCACGATTCGTTTTCCGAAAAGAGGCTTTTGCTCAAACCAGTTGAGATCCTCCCTCAGGCTCACCACGTTACCGACGACGATGATGGCCGGGGGCCTGATCTCCACGCGTTGAGCGATGTCGGCAATGGTCCCAAGAGTGCCTGTCACGGTCCTCTGTCCCGACACGGTCCCCGCCCGGATCACGGCGACGGGCGTCTCAGGAGAGCGGCCATGCTCCATGAGGCTGGCTGCGATTTTCGAAAGGTTTCCGACCCCCATGAGAAATACCAGGGTGCCTATGCCTGTGGCAATTTTGTCCCAGGCGATGTTGGATGTTTCCTTGGTCGGATCTTCGTGTCCTGTGACAAAAGCCACGGTTGCCGTGAAGTCCCTGTGAGTCAGTGGGATGCCGGCATAGGCGGGAACGGCGATGGCCGAGGTCACGCCGGGCACCACTTCAAAAGGAATGCCTGCCTTGACCAGTTCCTGGGCTTCCTCTCCTCCCCGGCCGAAAATAAAAGGATCCCCTCCCTTGAGACGGACCACTCTCAGTCCCTCACGGGCTTTTTCAACGATCAGCCGGTTGATCTCGTTCTGACCCATGGTGTGGCGGCCGCCTTCTTTGCCCACATAGATGCGCTCGGCGTCCTTTCTCGCGTAACCCAGGAAGACCGCGTTTGCGAGATAGTCGTAGATGACCACGTCCGCTTTCTCGATGCAGTCCTTGGCCTTGAGGGTCAGGAGGCCCGGATCCCCCGGACCGGAACCCACAAGGTACACGATGCCTTTTTTCTGCTTACTCATGGCCCTTGCCCTTGAGTCATCGAATAAGTGTTGATGAAAGCACACCGCTGTCAACTGATCGCTGAACGCTGATTGCTTCAGGGTTAACGCCCATAAATCTTTTCCAGGATCCGGTCTGCCCCTGCCGCCTTGAGCTGACGGGCCAGAACAACACCGAGCTCTTCAGGGCGGCCCTTTGCACCGCTTTGCTGCCGCCTCAGGATGACGCTTCCATCGAGTTCCGCGACCAACCCATCCATCACAATGCCGTCGCTCTCCACTCTGGCATAACCGGCTAGAGGGACCTGGCATCCGCCTTCGAGCTCTTTCAGAAAGGCTCTCTCTGCCCTGGCGGCCAGTTCTGTTTCAGGATCGTTCAGAAAGGAGATGAGGTCTTGCGTTTTCTGATCCGCTTCTCTCACCTCCAGCCCGAGCACCCCTTGCCCGATCGCCGGCAACACGTCCTCCGGGGACAGCCGAGCCGTGATCCTGGCTGAGAGGCCAAGACGCCTGAGCCCGGCTGAAGCCAGAACGATCGCATGCAGGTCCCCGCTCTCCAGTTTCTTCAGCCGCGTATCCACATTCCCCCGCAAAGGGATTATGTGGAGATCGGGCCTCAGGTGTAGGAGCTGCGCAGACCGCCTCAGACTGCTTGTGCCGACTGAAGCGCCCTGCGGCAGTCCCTCCACGGATGAGTAATTTTCCGACACAAAAGCATCTCTCGGGTCTTCTCTTTTCGGGTAGGCTGTGAGCTTGAGCCCCTTCTCCAACTCCGCGGGCACGTCCTTCATGCTGTGAACCGCCAGGTCCACCTCTTTCCTCAGGAGCGCCTCTTCGATTTCCTTGACAAAAAGTCCTTTTCCGCCGACCTTGCTCAAGGGGGCATCCAGGATCCTGTCCCCCCTGGTCTTGATCTTGACCAACTCCACGCGCACCTCGGGGTGCCGGGCCTCCACCTCCCGCTTCACCCAGTCGCTCTGCACAAGAGCCAGCTTGCTTCCTCTGGTGCCGATACGCAAAATCATAAAAAGTGCCTAAAGTGCCTAAAGTGAACTGAAGCGCCTAAAGAATGAAAGGAGAAGACAGCATACAGAAGACAGTAGACAGAATAAGCAAAGGCCCAGAATGTCAAGAACCGAAAAAGCAGAAAAACCAAAGAACGCAATGAACATGGGCTTTGATACCACCTTCACTCGGCTTTTGTCTTAACTTCTGTCTCCTGTATACTGGCTTCTGTCTTCTGCTGATTTTCAACTTATGGCATTCTTCCAAACAGAAATCTCGCCAACTCCAAATCCCTGGGCGTGGTGATCTTGATATTCTCTTCCGCCCCCTCAATGATGTGGACGGGCACACCCGTTCTTTCCATCAGGAGGGCGTCATCCGTCATCTCTTCCCACTTTTCCTCAAATGCCCGGCGGTGGGCTTTGAGGATGTCCTCGTATCGGAAGGCCTGCGGCGTCTGAACCAGCCAGAGAGCGCTTCGATCATGGGTCTTCACCACAAGGCCTGCTCGGTCGGCTTCCTTGATCGTTTCCCTGGCCGCCATGGCCGGAATGACCGCACGATACCGGCCCATGGCCTTCACGATCCGGCTGACGAGATCAGGAGGCACAAGAGGCCTGACACCGTCGTGAATCAAAACCAGGGCGTAACGGCCTTCCGTCGCCTCCAGACCCAGCCGAACAGAGTCTTGCCGTCTCTTTCCTCCGGACACGACATTCACAACTTTTCCCAGGCCGAACTTTTCCACGATCTCGTCACGACAGGAGTCGGCCTTGCCGGGTGGAACAACGAGGACGATTCCGTCAATGTCAGGGGATCGCTCGAAGCACCCCAGGGTCACCGCGAGCAGAGGCCGGCCGCCCAAGTCCATGAACTGCTTGGCCTGATCGCCTCCCATGCGGACTCCCGCACCGGCGGCCGTGATGATGGCTGCGGTCTTCACCTGGTCACCTTCACTTCAGATCTCCGCCTTCAAACCCCATTGCAGCCCTTTGGCCGCAACCAAAATCTTGCCTGCTGTTTGAGGCTTGAGGATCGCTTCGCTTGAGGTTTACCCGCCTTCGAAAAAAAACCAAAAAAAGCAGGCCCAGGGTCACCCCGCCCTTGAGCCTGCTTCAAGAACCGATCGCGATTACGCCTTGGCGACTTTCTTGCTTCGTTTCTTGAGCCGGTTGATCCTGCGGCGCAGGACATTGATCTTCTTCTTGTCCTTCGACGCGATGGCCGTCTTCTTCTCTTCTTTCAACGTGACGATCTTTTGTTTCATGGCGGCGACCGTTCCCTTGTCCGCCACCTTCGCAGCAGGCTCCTCGTCCTTGATCCCTAGCGCTTCCTTGACGGCCGGCAGCAGTTCTTCCTTCTTCATGGCGCTGACGCCGACAATTCCCAGGTTCTTGGCCAGGGCAAACTCTCTCAATTCGACGACTGTCATTTTGTCGAGCGGCTTCTCCGGAACGGCTTCCTCTTGCTTTATCCCTTCTTGCGTCTCTTCTTTCTTGGCTTCTTCTTCCATACGATGTTCTCTCTGCTCCTTTTCTTGATTGATATCCTACGACCAACGGTCTTCTCTACTCCTTGTCTTTCTTGAAGAACGGCTTGAACAGGTCTATGGGGATGGGGAAAAGCGTCGT
>JALOPA010000374.1 GCA_025454125.1 Thermodesulfobacteriota bacterium | reverse complement strand
CCGCATCAAGTCAGGGTGAAACGTGTCGATGCCGGCGGGAACAGGGGTGTGGGTGGTGAACACGCTGGTGACCCTCACCATCTCGACGGCTTCGTTGAAGCTCAGGCCCCGGTCTTCTCGGAGTTCTCGGATCCGCTCAAAAGCCGTAAACGCCGAGTGACCTTCGTTCATGTGGTAAACCGCGGGCTGAAGGCCCATGGCCTTGAGCATCCGGACCCCGCCGATCCCGAGGATGATCTCCTGGCGGATCCTCATCTCCCGGTCCCCTCCATAGAGCTGGGACGTGATGGTCCGGGCCCACTCGGAGTTCTCTTTCATGTTGGTGTCCAGAAGATAGAGGCAGGTTCTTCCGATGTTCACCTGCCACGCCTGAACCCTCACCATCTCTCCCTTGAGGTCCACGCAAACGACGACCGGGTTGCCCTGCCCGTCCCTCACGAGCTGCATGGGCATGGTGTTGAACTGGTTGACCGGGTAGCTTTCCATTTGCCACCCGTCCTGGATGAGATATTGTCTGAAATATCCTTTTTGATAAGCCAGAGAGACGCCCACCACGGGAAGCCTCAGGTCGCTCGCCGATTTCAGATGATCCCCCGAAAGGATGCCGAGTCCCCCCGAGTAGATGGGAAGGGAATCGGCGACGCCGCACTCGGCCGTGAAATAGGCGACGAGGAAAGGCTGTTTCCCGCTCCCGAACACTTCGGGATCGGGCTTCTCCGACATATAGCGGTCGAAGTCCTGCTTGACCCGGGCCAGGTGGGCGCAGAACCCCTCGTCTCCGGCCAGGCTCTGGAGGTCGCTCTGCTTGAGGCGGACCAGGAGCTCAACGGGATTTTCCCGGGTCTCTTCCCAGAGGTCCGGGTTCATGCTTCGAAAAAGAGTCTCCGCGTCCGAGTTCCAAACGAACCAGAGGTTCAGGGAAAGCTCGTGGAGGGGTTGAATCGCCTCCGGGATCAGGGGTTTCACATCCAGGGTCCTGATGGGTGTTGTCATGGTATTTCTTCCCTCCGTAGCAAGTGGGGCTGGTCGCATTTTAGCTTTTTGAAATGGATGGCTGAGGCCATGGCCTTCTTCTATGACGATTTCCGAAAGCTAAAATGAGCATTGACGTCCTGTTCACGGCGTCTCATGGAACTTGAAGGTGACCTGAGACGGCTCGATACTCACGATGTACACGCGCTCGTTGGGGAGCATGAAAAGATCCCGGGTGAGGGAAAAGGATCTTTTCCCTGTGGCCGCGGCCGAGAGGTCGAGCTCCGCGTGCACGTTTTTTTCACTCAACACGCTCGCATCCTTTCTCAGGCCTCTGATTTTGATCCGCACCTTCGGATCCAGGGGCTCCGCGATCTTCATTGCCGCAGGAACGTTTCGCACGTCCAGAGGCACGGCAAAGGTCACCTCAAAGTCCTGCTGGCCTGCCAGGAGAAGCCAGAAAACCAGGACCAGGAGGAACGTCCCGTATTTGGCCTTCCACTGGTTGAGAACCAGGGGGCGGATTTTTTCCTTCCAGGGCACGCTCTCCCCGCTCGCCGGACGCAGCGCGTCCAGGAGCATCTGGCTCATGACTCCCGGCGTCGGCGGGCGAAACACCTTTCGGTCCACCATGAGGGTCACTTCGCCCCGCTCCTCGGAGACGACGACCGTGACGGCGTCGCACCGTTCGCTCAGGCCCATGGCCGCACGGTGCCGTGTCCCCCATTCCTTGGGCAGCCCGTCTTCCGAGCTCAGAGGCAAATAGCAGGCCACGAGCTGGATGCGGCCCTCCTTGATCAGGATGGCTCCGTCATGAAGAGGAGACTCTTTCTGAAATATGCTCGTCAGGATCTCGGACGTGGGCTTGCTTTCGAGGATCTGTCCCGAGGTCACGCACTCTTCGACCCTTTCGCTTCGCTCGACGATGAGGAGGGCGCCGAGCTTGCGCTCAGCCAGCGCGAAGACCGCGTCCGAGAGGCCTTGGGTCCACTGCCCGGGCGGAGCGGTTTTGCGCAGGCCCAGAGCGCGCAAAGGATCAAATTTCTCGAGAGCCTGACGGATCTCGGACTGGAACAGGATGATCAGCAGGATCACGAGCACCTGCCACAGAATCTGGAACACCCACGTGGTCAGAAAGAGGCCCCAGGTCTGGGCAATGGTGAAGACGACGCCAAGGGCAAACAGCCCGACCAGAGCCTTGAACGCCTTGGTGCCCCTGAACCACAGGTACAGATGATAGGCGACCACGGTCAGGAACAGGATGTCGAGCATGTCCTGGATTCGCAAGTTCGCTATGAGGGCAAGGGTGTTCATAAACAAGATCTACGCGCCGTTGCTTCTCCCGTAGAGTTCCGTCCATTCGAGGAGCTCTTTGGCCAGAGGGGCCGTGACCTGCTCCGGCACGAGCCGCCACTGCCAGTTCCCTTCTTGCCGGGCCGGCCGGTTCATGCGCGCCCATTCGCCGAGGCCCAGAAGGTCCTGCATCGGGAGAATGGCCGTGTCGGCCACGGACATCATGGCCAGGCGGATCAGCTCCCGGTGGACATTGTCCGCAGTGATCTCCCGGCCGATGTACCGGGACAGGCGGCCTCTGACCGCCTCGTCCGCTTCCTTCTCGAACCAGGCCCTGGCCGTGTTGTTGTCATGAGTGCCCGTGTAAACCACGGCATTCTTCGTGTGATGGTGGGGGGCGTAGGCATTCCTGGGGAGGCTCTCGTCAAAGGCAAAGAGGAGCACCTTCATCCCCGGAAATCCGAAATGCTCCATGGCGGCCCATACGTCGGGCGTGATCGTGCCGAGATCTTCCGCAAGGATGGGAGGATGGGGCAAGACCGCCGTGAGCCGGCCGAAGAAGTCCATGCCCGGGGCATCCACCCATTGACCGTTGACGGCGACGGTTTCGTTCGCAGGCACTTCCCAGTAGGCCATGAACCCGCGGAAATGATCCACTCGGACCACATCGAAGAGGTTCAGGTTGTGGCGGATTCGTTCCATCCACCACTCGTACCCCGTGCTTTGGAGCGCCTCCCACCGATACACAGGGTTCCCCCAAAGCTGGCCTGTCTTGCTGAAGTAGTCGGGCGGCACCCCTGCGACAGTGACGGGTTGCTTTTTCCGGTCGAGGTGAAACAGGTCGGGGTGCCTCCACACATCCGCGCTGTCATGGACCACGTAGATCGGTACATCCCCGATGACCTGGATCCCCCGGGCAGTGCAGTACTTTTTCAGCGACGACCACTGCTTGAAAAAAAGAAACTGAAAGAACTTCTGCTCCTGAATCCGGTCGGCCCGTCTCTCTTTCGCATGACGCAGGGCCTCCGGATCCCGGTCCCGCAGGGCGTCCGGCCACTCGTTCCAGGGCCTGCCCTGAAACTCCTCTTTGAGTGCGACAAAGAGGGCAAAATCGTCGAGCCAGGAAGCGTGCTCGGAGCAGAAATCCCTGTACTCCCGATGGGTCTTCTCGTTCCGGAACCGGTCATAGGCCAGAGTGAGAAGCTTGTGCTTGTAAGGGACAGCGAGGCCGAAATCCACCCGGTCTCTTGAAAAGGAGGGAAGGGGTTGGAGGTCGTCCTCGGAGAGGATCCCTTCCTGAACGAGCAGCTCCGGGCTGATCAGAAGAGGATTGAACCCGAACGCGGACATGCTGTGATAGGGCGAGTTGCCGTGCAGGATTTCCGTCGGGTTGAGGGGAAGGCACTGCCAGTAACTCTGCTTGGCTTGGGCGAGAAAATCAGCGAATCGATAGGCCCAGGGTCCGAAATCTCCTATCCCGAAAGGAGAGGGAAGAGATGTAAAGTGGAGGAGAACGCCGCTCCCCCTCTGTTTCAACATGCGATCCTCCAAAGCAAGTGGCTTACCAAAACTGAAATTTTACTGGATTATTCAGGGGCGGGCAACAGGATTGTGGCCTTTGTTAACTTTTCCGGCGATTGAGCGGGGCAAATGAACCCGAAAAAAATCCTTAGAGGTGTTAGAAGGTACAAGGTTCAAGGTACAGGGTGCAAGGAA
>JALOPA010000373.1 GCA_025454125.1 Thermodesulfobacteriota bacterium | reverse complement strand
TTTTCGCCGAGTTGGACGGTATCATGGATACCATCGCGGCCATAGGCGTTTAAATTTGGAGGTTTCCTATGAGTGACTTTGAACCCACCCTCATCGCTTTTGTCTGTAACTGGTGCACCTACACAGCGGCTGATCTGGCAGGCACCTCCAGGTTAGCTTATCCCAAGAACGTCCGGCTCATCCGGATGATGTGCACGGGCATGGTGGATCCCAAGTACATCATCAAGGCCCTGCTGGAGGGCGCGGACGGCGTACTGGTCAGCGGGTGCCACCCGGGAGATTGCCACTATGTGAACGGCAATCTCAAGGCCCGGCGAAGGATCAAGCTCCTCAAAGAGATCCTTCCCCGGTTCGGCTTTGATGAAGGTCGGGTCAAGCTGACTTGGATCGGCGCCAGCGAGGGGGTGGATTTTGCAAAAACCATCAAGGAGATGGTCGCGGAAATCAAAACCCTCGGACCCAACGAAGTCAAACAGCAGATGGTCTTGTAGTCCTTTTCTGCTTGCTCTCGCTCAAGGGAGGATGCGCTCCAGGCCTTGAGCTCATAGTGGAGGAAATCGATGGCGAATGCGGCAACAATTGATGTGAAGCAACAAAACCTATTGGCTGCCCTGCGGGAGTTTTTCAAGGCCCTTCTTCGGGATGGGGCCGTTCATGCCCTGCTCGTGCCCCAGCGCCTGCCCATGAAAAACGTGGTGATGCCGGCCCTGGTCACCGACCCTGAGAAGCTCGACGGCGCCGACCCCTTGGCGCCTGTTTTCCCCATCAACGCGGCCAAAGTCGTCTCAAAGCTCACCCGGAGGCCGGTGGACGGGCCGATCGCCGTGGTGCTCAGACCCTGCGAAATAAGAGCCTTCATCGAACTCGTCAAGCTCAAAAAAGGCAGAATGGAAGATGTCCTCCTGATCAGCATGGATTGTCTGGGCGCCTATAGCAACGTCAACTATCCGCGGTTTGCGGGAAGCGACGGAGAGGCTTCCAGTCTTCGCTTCTGCGAAGCGGCCCTGAACGGAAAAGGCACCGCCTTCGAGGACTTTGACATTTCTCCGGCCTGTAAGGCCTGCGAGTTCCCCATTCCGGACAATGCCGACCTGCTCATCGGCCTGCTCGGCATGGACGTGCAGAAGCATCTCCTGGTCAAGGCGAATTCGCCCAAGGGGGAAGAGCTCTTGAAAAAACTCGGCCTCCCCGGGGCTCAGGAACCGCCGAGCCGGCAACAGGCGGTCGAGCAACTCCTCGCCAAGCGGGTGGCCTATCGGGACCAGATGTTCAAAGAGACCGGGGAGGCGGTGGCGGACTTGAACAAGCTCACCGCCTATCTGGCCAACTGCGTCAACTGCTACAATTGCCGGGTGGCCTGTCCTGTCTGCTACTGCAAAGAGTGCGTTTTCGTGACCGATGTGTTCGATCACGAACCGGCTCAGTACCTGCGCTGGGCCAAACGCAAAGGCATCTTGAAAATGCCCACGGACACCGTGTTCTATCACCTCACCCGCATGGCCCACATGAGCACCGCGTGCATCGGTTGCGGCCAGTGCTCGAATGCGTGTCCCAACAACATCCCGGTGATGGAAATCTTTCGGACCGTAGCTGCATTCACCCAAAAGGCCTTTCAGTACCAGGCCGGCAGGAGCGTTGACGACGAACCCCCGCTCTCCACCTTTCGCGAAGGAGAGTTCCGCGAGATCACGGGAGGAAAGGATTGACAAATGCCGCAAGTTGCTTGTTGCATGTCGCTTGTAGCCCACAACCGTATTTTGAGTACTTCACTTCATCCGATTGGATTGCCAGTGTCCGCTGAAGATTTGGCAACAGGCCACCTGCAACAGGCCACCTGCGACCGGAGGTCGGCATTATGAAGAAAAAAATCGGTTCAGCCCTTGTGGTGGGATCAGGCATCAGCGGCATCCGCTCCGCCCTGGATCTGGCGGAACAGGGCTACCAGGTGACGCTGATAGACAAGGCCCCTCATCTCGGAGGGATTCTGACCCAGCTGGACTATCAGTTTCCCACAGACCACTGCGGCATGTGCAAGATGCTTCCCCTGGTGGAGCGCGATGCGTCCTCTCAGTTCTGTCTGCGAAAGGGACTGTTCCACGAAAACCTTTCGATCCTGCTTTCCACGGAACTGGTGAGCCTCGAAGGAGAGCCCGGAAAGTTCCAGGTCACGCTCCTTCAAAAGCCCACCATGGTGAACCCCTCCCTTTGCGTGGGGTGCGGAGCCTGTTCCCAGGTCTGCCCGGTAGAGGTTCCTGATGCGTTTAATGCCGGCCTCACCAAGAGGAAGGCGATCTATCTCCCTGTCCCCCACAACATTCCGAACACCTACGTGGTGGACATGGCCGCCTGCACCCTGTGCGGGGAATGCGAAAAAGTCTGCCCCACCGGCGCCATTAACTTCGGCAGGGAAGCGCGAAAGAAATTCCGAATCCTCATTGTCGATGACGAAATGGTGGTGCGGGACTCCCTCAAGGAATGGCTCGAGGATGAAGGGTTTCTGGCTGAAACGGCAGAGTCCGGCAGCCAGGCTCTTGAAAAGCTTTCAGCCGGGTCTTTTCAACTCATGCTGCTGGACATCAAAATGCCGGGCATGGACGGCGTGGAAGTGCTCCGGCGCGCCAAAGAGATGCGGCCCGATCTTCCCGTGGTCATGATGACTGCTTACGCCACCGTGGAAACCGCGGTAGAGGCCATGAAGATCGGCGCCATGGACTATCTCATGAAGCCCTTCAATCCGGACAGTCTGGTCCCCATGGTGGTTCAGCTCTTCCAGAAGATTGAACGGGCGGGAGAGAAAAAGATGGAGGTGGGCGCCGTCCTCTTTGCCGCAGGGTTTGATTCCTACAACCCCTCCACCGGCAAGAACACGTACCGCTACGGCGAGCTTCCCAACGTGGTCACCAGCATCGAGTTTGAACGCATCATCAGCGGCACCGGCACAGGACAGGGAAAACTTGTCCGGCCGACCGACGGCAAACCGATCCAAAAGATCGCCTGGCTTCAGTGCGTGGGTTCCCGCGAGCCCCAGGCCGACGCCGATTTCTGTTCCACCGTCTGCTGCATGTTTGCCGTCAAGGAAGCCCTTCTGGCCAGGGAAAAAAGCGACGGCCAGGCGGAAACGGCGATCTTTTACATGGACATGAGGACCTTCGGAAAGGATTTCCAGCGCTACAAGGACGAGGCGGAGAAGGTCCATGGGGTTCGCTTTGTGCGCAATCGCGTCCACACGGTGGAGAGCATCGGTCAAGACGGCACGCTTCGGCTGATTTACTCGGACGGGGAAGGGAAACGCCATGAGGAGAAGTTCGACCTGGTGGTGCTGGCCGCCGGGCAACGGCCGGCTGCGAGCACGCAAGATCTGGCCAAGCTGGCCGGCCTGGATCTCAACCCCTGGGGCTTTTGTAAGCTTCAGGATTTCTCCCTCAGCCGAACCGATAAACCAGGGATCCTGGTCGCGGGATCTTTTTCAGGATCCAGGGACATCTCGGAATCCGTGATTCAGGCCAGCAGCGCTTCTCTCGAAGCCTCCAGGTGGATCCACTCCAAAGGGGGCAGCCTGGCCGTTGAACCGGGAACGGAACAGACCTATCGGGACGTTTCCAGAGAGCTCCCCCGTGTGTTCATCGCCCTTTGCTCCTGCGGCCATGACTTGGAGAAGACCGTGGACCTGCAAGGTCTTGCAGAGTGGGTGAAGACCCAGGGCAATGCTCACGAGGCGCACATCGTCGAGCGCCTCTGCACCCAAGAGGGGTGGGAAGATCTAAAGGAAAAGATTACAGAGAGCACGGCCAACCGTGTGCTCATTGCCTCCTGCATGCCTTACCTCTACGCGTCGAGGGTCCGCACGCTTGCGGGAACGATCGGCCTGGATCCCAGGCTCATCGACGTGGTGGACCTCCGGACCCCGGCCTTCTCCGCTCCCTCGCAGGACAAGGAGCAGATCGCCAGAGACCTTCGGGCCGCCCTGTCCATGAGCCTTGGCAA
>JALOPA010000372.1 GCA_025454125.1 Thermodesulfobacteriota bacterium | reverse complement strand
GATCTCGGTCAAGCGCTCGAAAATGTAGCGGCCCACGCACCCGGCGTGAAAGGACGTGCCGCAGGCGACAATGACAATGTGCCGGGACTCTTTGAGCTGATCCCACACGGGCATAATGCCGCCCAGTTTGGGGACCCCTTCGCTCGGTTCAATCCGCCCCCGCATGGCGTTCATAATGGTTTCCGGCTGCTCGTAGATCTCCTTCAGCATGAAGTGAGGAAATCCGCTCAGTTCCGCATCTTCGGGCTGCCATTCCACCGTCTCCGTTTCCCGGGTGATGGTCTTCGCCTGCGCCGTGGACAGGGTGAAGCCGCTGCGGGTCAGCGTGGCCAGTTCGTTGTCGTTCAGATGAACCACCTTGTTCGTGTAGCGCACCATAGCCGACACGTCGGAGGCGGCAAAATGCCCGTCCTCCCCGACCCCGATGATGAGAGGGCTCCCTCTCCTCGCAACGACGATCTGCCCCGGGGACTGCCGGTGAATCACGGCAATCCCAAAGGTCCCTTCCACCTGGGACATGGTTTTTCTCACAGCCTCGCTCAGGTTGCCCTCATAGTGAAGCGCAATGAGATGGGCGAGAACTTCCGTGTCCGTGTCCGAGCGGAAGGAAACGCCGGATTTCGCGAGTTTCTTTTTGAGGCTGTAGAAGTTTTCGATAATGCCGTTGTGAATCACGAACACATTTTCGGCTTGATCCCTGTGGGGGTGGGCATTCCTTTCGTTCGGTTCTCCATGGGTGGCCCATCGGGTGTGCGCAATGCCCGAGGCTCCCGGAATGGCGAGTTCCCCGATCTTCCGTTCCAGTTCCACGATCTTACCCACCGATCGGAAAAAGGAAATGTTCCTGCCCTCCTGCACCGCGATCCCCGCGGAGTCGTATCCGCGATATTCCAGCCGTTTCAAGCCTTCCATCAGGATCGGCTTGGCTTCTCTTTCGCCGACATAACAGACAATGCCGCACATAGTTTCTGCTCCTTAGAATAACCGTGGAGAAAAAAATGCTACAAGGTTCACGGTGCACGGTGCACGACAAATTGAAAAGGGATATTGTAAAACTTAGGTTTTCCGTGGACCTTGGACCTTGTACCGTGCACCTTCTTGAATGCGCCCGGTACCCTTTACGAGCAATAATGCCGGTCGATGATAAGCCTTGCAATGTCCTTGGCCCGGACCCCGATTTTCTCTCCATGGGCCGTCATGACCGTGATGCACAGGCCCCCATCTCCGTCCGAAGGAAGCGCGAATGCCGTCAGCCACTCGTATTTGCAGTGATCCGTGGCTCCATTGATCGTGCCGGTCTTGGCCCCCAGGTCCACGTACCGCAGTTCCCTCGTCCTCTGCAGGGGCTGAAAGGCTCTCTTGGCTGTCCCCTCCTCAACGGTCCCCTCCATGAGCACCATCATCTTGCTTGCGGTTTTCTTGGTGATCGGGGTGGCGAGCACCGAAGGAGCGGCCTCGTATAGAACGTCTCCGCCCTCGTTCGTCACGCTCTTAATCACCCACGGCGTCATCATGGTTCCGCTGTTGGCGATCGATGCGGTGATGAGCCCTGCATGAAGAGGAGAGATCAGGGTCCGTTTGTTGAAGCCCGAGGACACCTCGGCCAGGGCGTAGTCATCCGAGGGTTTCACGTAACGGCTCGGCGTCACCGACAGATCGAAAGGGATCACGTGATTGAACAGAAATCGATCCGCAAACTCGGAGATCAAATCGCTCCCGAGATAGTGGATGCCGAGCTTGCCGAAAACGGGATTGATGGAATCCGAGAACGCCTCCCTGAGCGTCGTTTTGGTGCCGGCGATCTCTTTCTTTCCCTTGCGTGCTTTCTCCTCCTTGAGCTGGCTCTTGTAGAGCGTGTACTTCTGCCCTCTGAAGGTCAGGAGGGTGTCCGGGCTCATGCCGCGATCTTCAACGGCGGCGGCGGCCGCGACGATCTTGAAAAGACTTGCCGCCGGAAAATCCGCACGAAGGCAGAGATTGTCTCCCCTGCTGCCGTTCCCGTTGTTTTCGTAGCTCGCCATGGCGAGGATTTGGCCGTTGTCCGGCCGGATCACCACGGCGGCGGAATGCTGCGTCATGGAGCGGTTAAGGAGCTCCATGACAAACCGCTGAAGATCCCGGTCAATCGAGGTCTCCAGCGTGTATCGACCCGCGGGCGCCTCCACGTGGTACACCTGCGCAAAGGGCGCATTGGTCAGCTTGAGCTGGGCGAGCAGGGCCTGGAGGTCCTCTTTGGTGAGGGCGGTCGGCTTCGCCTTCTCCGTGAGCGCGCTGACAGGGGAAGGCCGCAGGCCCTCTTCAAAAACCGCGGAGATCAGCGTCCCTGAGGGAAACGCCAAGCTCAGGACCAGAGCGCAAAGGGCCAGCCAGCTCCCGAGCCACGCTCCCTTTTTCACGATCTCTTTTCTTCGGGCTCTGCGGTAGAATCGTTTTTGATACTCCAGCCAGGTGTGCAGGTGATCGTCGCTCGGTGTCATCATGGTGTCGGTTTGATAAACTCCATTCCTCCCATATAGGATTGAAGGGCTCGCGGTATTCGGACGGTTCCGTCCTTCTGCTGGTAATTCTCCAGCACAGCCACCAGGGTCCGGCCTACCGCGAGACCGGAACCGTTCAGGGTGTGGACCAGTTCGGTGCCGGGCGCGCCCTTTCTTTTGAAACGGATGCTGGCGCGCCTGGACTGGAAGTCCTCAAAGTTGCTGCAGGATGAAATTTCCCTGTACAGGGCCTGGCCCGGAAGCCAGACTTCCAGATCATAGGTCTTGGCTGACGCAAAACCGAGGTCGCCGGTGCACAGGCTCACCACCCGGTAGGGGAGCTCCAGGCGCTGCAGGATCGCCTCGGCGTTCCGGGTCAGATCCTCCAGTTCCCGGTAGGAGTCTTCGGGGTTGCAGAACTTGACGAGTTCCACCTTGTTGAACTGATGCTGCCGGATCAACCCTCTCGTGTCTTTCCCGTAGGAGCCCGCCTCTGACCTGAAGCACGGCGTGTAGGCCACATAGTGAATGGGCAGGGCTTCTTCAGCCAGCACTTCGTCGCGGTGGATGTTGGTCACCGGGACCTCTGCTGTGGGGATCAGGTACAAATCCCACCCGTCGATTTTAAAGAGGTCCTCCTTGAATTTCGGGAGCTGACCCGTCCCGGTCATGCTCGCCGAGTTGACCATGAACGGGGGAAGGATTTCCTTGTATCCGTGCTCCTGTGTGTGAACATCCAGCATGAAGGAGATGAGCGCCCTCTCCAGCCGAGCTCCGGCACCCCGGTAAAGGGCGAATCTCGACCCCGAAAGCTTGGAGGCCGCCGCGAAGTCAAGAATGCCGAGGTGTTCCCCTATATCCCAATGAGGAAGAGCCTCGAAACCCAATTCCGGGATCGTGCCCCAAGTCCTGACCACAGGATTGTCTTCGCTGCCTGCCCCAACGGGAACGGACTCGTGGGGGAGATTCGGAATCACCATCAGGAAAGGCCTCAGATCCTCGTCGACCTGGGCGAGAGCAGCTTCCAGTTCCTTGATTTCGCCGGAAACCCGTTTCATTTCCGCAATCAGGGCCGAGGCATCCTGCCGCTGCTTTTTCAGTTGGGCGATCTCGTCGCTCACCTTGTTCTTGCGGTGCCGGAGGTTTTCGAGGACAGGAAGGATTTCGCGTCTCTTCCTGTCAATGGCTTCAAAGGCGGTAATATCCAGATCGTTGCGCCGATTCTTGAGCATTTGTTTGACTGCATCAAGATTGGCTCTGATGAACCGAAGATCCAGCATGAAAAACCCTCACAAAAAAACCTTAGATTCTATAGGGATACATTTTTATCACAAATAGAGCTCAAGCGTCAAACTTTTTTATCAATCCGCAGCATTTTAGCTTTTTGGTAACAGTTTAGCTCTTTGAAATAAGCGCAGAAAAATGCGCCTGAGGCGCATAAAGGCCATCTATTTCAAAGAGCTAAACTGTTACGCTTAACAAAATTTCAGGAAATCGAACGTCAGGAG
>JALOPA010000371.1 GCA_025454125.1 Thermodesulfobacteriota bacterium | reverse complement strand
TGGGGTGGTCCCAGGGGATGTAATAGGCACACGCGAAAGTGAGAATGATGAGCAGGAGTTTTGTTTTTTCTTTCAACTCAGTGTTTCCTTCTATCGGTATATTTCGATTCAGCAATATAGCGCGGAAGCGGTTATTGTTTGCATACGTCCTCACGACGAATGGAAGGAAGCTTCTCGATCAAATCTGCGATTTGCCTGTCCTCGTTGAGCCAGTGACGAAGGTTCCCAAGCACGGTGGCCGCATAGGGGCTACTGTTTCCATTGGTGAGCCGGTAATTGACCCAGAGCCCGTCCTTCTCTGAAGTGACTAGTCCGGCGTCCTCAAGGAGTTTCAAATGCTTCGAAACGGTGGGTTGGGCGATGTTAAGGGCGGCTCTCATTTCACACACGCACAAAAACCTCTGTTGGAGCATCTTGATGATTTTGACTCGGTTGGGGTCGGACAGAGCCTTCATGACCTTTAGAAAAGGCTTCATCTGGGCACCTCCTAAATTTCCGTTTAGTAATATAGTCCGGCAATCAATCTGTGTCAAAGCCTTTTATTGCCGCTTGACCCGGTCTCGCCTCAGATCTTTTTTGGCTGAAACTGAACAGAGACTCTGGATTGGAGCTGAGAGTGTTTTGAAAAACATGTGTTTTGGAAAAATAAGTTGACAAGGAGAAAGACAGTTGGTAAATTCGACACATGTCGAACAATCAAAACGATAGCCTTGAAAGATTCTCGGAAATATTCAAAGCCCTTTCCAATCCAAACCGGCTGAAGATATTCCTACGCCTTGTCTCATGCTGTGTGCCGGGAACTGTTTGGAGTATTGACGCGAAGGAGGGCGCCTGCGTGGGAGATGTAGCCAAGGATCTGGAGATTGTCCCGTCCACCGTTTCGCATCATATTAAAGAGCTTCGTCAGGCAGGACTTATCAAGATGAGAAGGTCCGGGCAGAAGATCGAATGCTGGGTTGATCCGGGAGCGCTCAAAGATTTGGAGAGCTTTTTTCAGGCGAAGAAGTGAGGGGTCTTATTATTTTTTGTTCATTGATTCGATATATGTCGAAACATCGCAAGAAAGGAGGACCAACATGGAAACCATAAACAACGAACAAATTCGGCAGAAGGTGAGGGAAAGGTACGCGGGGATTGCGAAGGGGTGCTGTTCTCCGGCCAACCTAAGCAAGGGACCCTCTTGCTGCGGCAGTCCTCAGGAGTCCATCGAGAAAAGGGCTGCCGCCCTGGGGTATTCTAAAGGCGAAATCATCAAGGTCCCTCAAGGGGCCGACATGGGCCTTGGCTGCGGCAATCCCACGGCCATTGCTTCCTTGAAGCCGGGGGAGACTGTTTTGGACCTTGGCAGCGGCGGAGGGATCGACTGTTTCCTTGCTGCCTCGGCTGTGGGGGAAACAGGAAAAGTGATCGGAGTGGACATGACCCCCGACATGGTCAGCAAGGCAAGAGAAAACGCGGAAAAGGCGGGAGTGAAAAATGTAGATTTCAGACTGGGCGAAATAGAGCATCTGCCCGTGGAAGACAGCAGCGTGGATGCCATTATCTCCAATTGCGTGATCAACCTGTCCCCGGAAAAAGAAAAAGTTTTCCGCGAAGCCCACAGAGTGCTTAAGCCAGGAGGCAGGCTCGCTGTGTCCGATATCGTCGCCACGGCTCCTTTGCCGGAAGAAGTGCGAAAAGACCTTTCTCTTGTATCTGCCTGTGTCGGCGGCGCAGAGAGAGTTGAATCCATCAAGAAGATTCTTGAGGAGACAGGATTCCAAGACGTGAAGGTCACTCCGCTGGAGGCGAGCCGTGATTTCATCCGGGAGTGGCTCCCTGGAACGGGGCTGGAGAATGCCTTGGCCTCTGCGCGAATCGAGGCGGTAAAGCCTCTTGAGAAAGGGCAAGAAAGTGGGGAAAAGGGATTCAAGATGAGCCCAATGGAAAACAAGCAAATCAAGAAAACCGTTTACGGCCATTATGGGTCCGGGTTCCATTGTGCTGAAGTGATCACAAAAACAGTGCTGGAGATGTTCTCCGGAAAACCTCACCCTGAAGCAACAAGGGCGGCTTCCATTTTCGGCGGGGGCATTGGTGGATCGACTGAGGAACTCTGTGGAGCCTTCACGGGCGGAGTCATTGCTTTGGGCTATCTCTTCGGAAGAGATGCGCCAGGGGATAACATGAGAGATGCTGCTGCCTTGGTGAACGAGTTCAAAAGCCGTTTTCAAGCACAATTCGGGACTCTCAAGTGTCGTGACCTCCTGTGCAGCTTTGACGAGCAAGAAGGGCCTCTTGGTTGCGTCAAGCTCACGGCTGAAACATCAGTCATCCTGGCGAATGTGCTCAACGAATTCGGGTCCAAAAAGGGAATAGATTTCGACCAGCATAGCGCCCAGCCCAGAGAAAAGGTGCAACTCGGCCAGTGCCCATTCAAAGCGGGAGGTTGCCAGTGCTAGGACTTGTTGCCGGCAGCCATGAGCACTGATTTTCCGTTTGTGCCACACCTCTGAGCGCCTGGTGAGGGCTTTGCCAGCGTTTCATCTCTTCAGACGCACAGAGGCGCTCTCTACGACCGGTATCTCTGCATGCCAATAAAGGGTCTGGACACATTCCTCAAGAAGGTCTATCGTCAGCTTTATCCCAAATCCATTACGCCTTCCTATCATCTTGCAGCATAAGCTTAAACACCCGGAGGCTCCTTACGTTTGGGGGTGATCCCATGAACCCGCAGGATTTCAAAAGAAAACTGACCGCTGTCTTCAGCGCCGATGTCGCAGGTTACAGCCGCCTCATGGGAGAGGATGAAGCTGCGACGGTCAAGACCTTAGAGGATTACAAGCAGGTGATGTTTTCCCTGGTCAAGCACCACGGGGGTCGGGTGGTGGACTCCCCAGGCGACAATGTTCTCGCAGAGTTTCCCAGTGTGGTCGATGCAGTTCAATGCGCTGTCGAAACCCAGAGGGAACTGAAGTCCAGAAATGACGCCCTGCCCGAGAACCGGAGGATGAAGTTCCGGATCGGGATCAATCTCGGAGACGTGATCGAGAAAGGTGAACGGATTTACGGCGACGGAGTGAACATCGCGGCGAGGATTGAAAGCCTGGCAGAGGGAGGCGGGATCTGCATCTCCCGGAGCTCCTATGAGCAGGTGGAGCACAATCTGCCCCTGAATTACGAGGACATGGGAAGTCACAAGGTCAAGAATGTCATCCGACCCGTTCACGTTTACAAAGTCTCGGAGAAGGTCGCGCCAACGGTCCCCAGGGCGAACATGGAGCCCGAACCCATAGCCACGCCTTCCATAGCTGTCATGCCTTTCGTCACCTTGAGCGACGATGCAGAGCAGGAGCACTTCAGCAACGGGATTACGGAAGAAATCATCACCAGCCTCTCAAAGACTCCGAAAATGATCGTGATTGATCCTAGGTCGCGCTCGGTCTACAAAAGCAAGACGCCGGATCTGAGCCGGATTGGCAGAGAGCTGGGGGTGCAGTACATTCTGACGGGAAGCGTTCGGAAGGCTGGGGAGAGAGTTAGGGTCAGTGCGCAACTGATCAATGCGAGCGGGGGTGAACACCTCTGGGCAGAACGATACGATCGAGAGCTGAAAGACATTTTTGCCCTGCAAGATGAGATCACATTGAGAATCACGCAAGCGCTGCAAATCAGACTCACAGAAGGAGAGCAAGCTCGAATATTCGGAAAAGGCACGGACAACCTCGACGCCTACTTGAAGTGGATGCAGGGGCAGAATCTCCTTATTCGTGGCAACAAAGATGGGAATGCGCTTGCCCGGCGGATGTTCGAAGATGCCATTCGCTCAGATCCGGACTGGGTCCAACCATATGTTTTATTGGGTTTTACCTACTTAATGGAATCGCTATCAGGCTGGAGTTCCTCTCCCGAGTCCTCCTTCGACGAGGCAGTCAAACTTGGCAAGAAAACTCTCACGTTGGATGACTCCTTGCCCGGTCCCCACGGGCTGATGAGCCAGATTCACCTTTATAAAAG
>JALOPA010000370.1 GCA_025454125.1 Thermodesulfobacteriota bacterium | reverse complement strand
GCTCAAGCGGCTCGCCGAAGAAGAGATCAAGCATGTGGACTTTTTAGCAAAGAGGATGGACGAGTTGAAACAGAAGAGGGAAAACCCTTTTCTGGACGAAATGGGCGGCGCCATGCTCAAGGACATCCTGGGCAATCAAACCTTTTCCTTGAAAGAGGCGGATGTGTCAAAGATGAAGAGCGTGGACGAACTCGTGGCCCTTGCCATCGAGTTCGAAAAGGATACGATCCTGTTCTACGAGATGGTCGGCTCCTTAATGACCGACGAGGGACCGCGCCGAGAGCTCAAGGCGATCATCGAGGAAGAAGAGCGGCATGTGAGACTGTTTGAAAGCTATGGAGAAAAGGAGATCCGTTTGCCGAGGTTGAACCACAAACCCTGATACAAAAGGGGAAGAAACTCTCAAGGAGATTGAAAGGAGCCATGGTGTTCAGCGAGAAAACGATTGAGAAATACTGCGGCGTGGTTCTGTGGGCCTTGAAGAAGGCCAGAAAAGGGCCCACCAGGAAGAATGAAGTGATCATGATCCGCTATGAACTGCCGGCGCTGAGACTGGGCGAAGCGCTTCAGTCGAGCTTGCTCGATGCGGGCATGCACCCTGTTCTCCGCATGGCCATGACCCCGAGAATGGAAAAGCAGTTCTACGTCAAAGCGAACAAGAAACAGCTCGTGTTTCAACCGCCGGGAGAAAAGGAACTCTATCAGAAGCTCAACGGAGGCATCTATCTTCATGCTCCTGATTCGCTCACCCACCTTGCAGACGTGGATTCGAAGAAGATCGGTAAGACGGCTGTGGCGAGAAAACCTCTGAAAGACATTCTGGACAGGAGAGAGGAGACAGGCAAATTCAGCTGGACCCTGTGTCTTTTCCCCACGGCGGAATTGGCCAGGCAGGCCAAACTCCCTATGGCGCGGTACGCGGATCAGGTGATCAGGGCCTGCTATCTGGACCGGAAAGATCCCGTCGCCGAGTGGGAGGAAACCTATCGGAACGCTTTGGAGGTCAAGAGGTGGCTGGGCCGCATGGCCATCGAGCGGCTTCACGTGGAGTCCGCTCACGTGGATCTTCACATCACTCCGGGCGAGAAAAGAAAGTGGGTGGGCATCACAGGCCACAACATTCCGAGTTTCGAGATTTTTCTCTCTCCGGACTGGCGGGGCACAAAGGGGGTTTATTACGCGGATCAGCCTTCGTACCGCAACGGGAATTATGTGGAAAAGGTGCGGCTCGTCTTCGACAAAGGAAAAGTGGTCAAATCAGAGGCCGCAAAGGGCGGGGGGTTCCTGGCCAAGCAGGTGGCTCTGGATCCCGGAGCCGCAAGGGTAGGGGAGTTTTCCCTCACGGACAGGAGGTTTTCGAAAATCGACCGCTTCATGGCCAACACTCTTTTTGACGAAAACTACGGAGGCCGTTACGGGAACTGTCACCTCGCTCTCGGGTCTTCCTATTCGGACACGTATGCCGGAGAAGCCTCCTCCCTGACCAGAGAAAAGAAGCAGAACCTTGGTTTCAATGACTCGGCTTTACACTGGGACCTGGTGAACACGGAGGACAAAAGAGTCACCGCCTACCTGCGAGGAGGAGGGAAGACCGTGATATACGAAAAGGGCATGTTCGCCCTATGAAAAAGATCGATCTTGGAGGCACTGCAAGAAGCCCTGAAGACGTGGCAAGCCTCCACGACCTTGGGCTCCAGTTTGCCGAAATCCCGATCAGCCAGCCCGAAAAGTTCCTGCCCCTCGTCCCCCTCTATCGCTCTCTGCAGGAGAAACTCGGGCTCTACTATCTCTGCCACGGACCGAAGGAAGGCGACCCCAATGATGTGGAGGCGCTCAAAAACGTGTATCTGCCCAAGGTTTTCGATGTCTTCCCCATCATGCAAACCCTTTCCATGCGGCTTCTCACGGTTCACCTCTGGCTGGACCGGCGCTTTGTAGAAAAGGAGGCCCTTGACTCAAAACGGGATCTTCTCAAGAGAATGGTGGACAAGGCGGCCCGCCATCAGGTCACGGTGTGCATCGAGAACCTGAGCGAAGAGGCTGAGGACATGGAATCGGCTTTCCTCAACATCCCCTCTCTCATGATGACTCTTGACCTGGGCCATGGGGAACTTCTTTCCCCGAAGAACAGGAGCCTTGGCTTTATCGAGCGGTTTCCGGAGAGAATCAAACACGTTCATCTTCACGACAACCGGGGCGGCACCTCCCACACCGACGACCTGCATCTGCCTCCAGGGCAAGGGCTCATAGACTTCAGGGGATTGTTTGAAGCCCTGCGCCGGAAGGGTTACGATCGCACCGTGACCCTCGAGCTGAAACCCCATGAAATCAGACTGTGCTTGGCCTATGTCACCGAGCTGGTCTCCGGTCCTTCCCATGGTGTCTCTCCTCGTTGACGTCACCCTTGTGGTGCATTTCCTGTGGATTCTTTTCCTGGTGTTCGGATTTGTCTTTGCCCTGAAAGGTTCAAGAATCGCTTATGCTCACCTGGGGGGTCTTGTGTTCGCCCTTGTGCTCAATGCGTTGGGGTGGTATTGCCCTCTCACACACCTCGAATACTACTTTCGATCGCTCGATGATACGCCTTCAGCGCAAGCAAACTCTTTCATTGCAAGAGGCCTTGAGCAGTTCGTTTACCCGGACATCCCTGAGAACTTTCTCAGAGGAGCAGAGATCCTTCTGACGGTTCTTTACTTTATCGTCTATGGATACTGGGCTAAGAGAGTTGGGCTATGGGGTAAAACTGAACAGCGCTGTTCCAGTTCACCGGATTCCCGCCTTCGCGGGAATGACGAACTCAAACAGTGAAGGAGTTGTACGGAAAACATTTCACATTATAAGAGAGGGTTAGTGTAACGACATTTACCAAAACATAAGCTATGGAAAGGATTGTCCTTCACATCGATATGGATGCCTTTTATGCGTCCGTGGAGCAGCTCGATCATCCGGACCTGCGAGGAAAGCCCGTGATCGTGGGAGGCAGTTCCAACCGGGGAGTGGTTTCTGCGGCGAGCTATGAGGCGAGGAAGTTCGGCGTACGCTCGGCCATGCCGATTTTTCAGGCAAAGAAGAGATGCCCTCAGGGTATCTTTGTTCCTGTTCGCATGGGACGTTACAAGGAGATGTCCGACCGGGTCATGGAGATTCTGGAGAAGTACTCGCCCGTCGTGGAGCAGGTGTCAATCGATGAAGCCTATCTCGATCTGAGCGGGTTGGAGAGGCTCCACGGATCGGTCGAGCAAATCGGCCGGCGCATGAAGGAGGAAATCATGAGGGTGACCTCCTTGAGCTGTTCCGTGGGGATTGCGCCCAACAAGTTCCTCGCGAAAGTGGCCTCCGAAGCGAACAAGCCCGACGGATTGACGGTCATACCGAGCCGGGAGGCTGCAAAGGTCGCGCAAAACCTTCCTCTGGGAAAGGTCCCGGGAGTGGGCAAGAAGAGCGTGGAGCGGCTGGAGAAATTGAAGGTGGTTACCCTCGGCGATGTGCTCGCAGTGCCTGAAACCGCTCTTCTCAAAGTGGCCGGGAAATTCGCCTACACTCTTCTGGAATTTGCACGGGGTGAAGATGATTCTCCTGTGGTTTCACGCACGGACGCAAAATCCATCAGCAGTGAAGAGACCTTTGAAGAGAACACGAGCGATTTCGAAGTGCTACGAAAGGAACTCCTGGTGCAGGCCGAGGAGGTCGGCCGCCGCTTGAGGAAACACGGCCTCAAAGGGAGCACCGTGACTCTGAAGCTCAGAAGGGCGGATTTCGCCCGCATCACCAGGAGCATCAGTTTCAGCGAAGCGACGGATTCCACGGAAGCCATTTATGTCTGGGCTCTCAATCTCCTCGAGGCGGTGGACCTCTCGGGGAAATTCCGTCTTATAGGGGTTGCTGTTTCCGGGTTTGCTCCGGGCCAGCGAGACCCGGCACAGTTGAGCCTCTTTGAGCGCGAGGACCGGCGCCACCACTCATGGCGCGAAGTCGAAAAAGCCATGGATTCCATCA
>JALOPA010000369.1 GCA_025454125.1 Thermodesulfobacteriota bacterium | reverse complement strand
CATGACGCTGGCCGTGGAGGCCCCTTATCGTGATCAATTCTGGTTTCAGGTGGGCGGTTTTGGCAATGAGCCCCATGGTGGATGAGCGTAAGCTTGCCAACGGGATCTGACCATCGACCGAAAAGTGCTGCCACTTGAGATCAGCAAGGCCGGTCCCCCTCCTGGGGTGGGCCGCGGAGGCCGGTTCCGCGGTACGATCATGTCACCAAGCGTTTTGGCGACGTCATCGCGGTCAACGATCTGTCGATCGACATTGCCGACAAGGAATTCCTCGTGTTCGTCGGCCCCTCCGGCTGCGGCAAGACGACCTCCCTGCGTCTGCTGGCCGGCCTGGAAGAGATCAGCGACGGCAACATCTACATCGGCGATCGCCTGGTGAACGATGTGGCCCCCAAGGACCGCGACATCGCCATGGTGTTCCAGAGCTATGCGCTGTACCCGCACATGAGCGTGTACGACAACATGGCCTTTGGCCTCAAGCTGCGCAAGACCCCGCGCGCGGAGATCGACCGCCGCGTGAAGGAAGCAGCCGGCATCCTGGGCATCCAGGAACTGCTCGACCGCAAGCCGAAGCAACTCTCCGGCGGCCAGCGGCAGCGTGTGGCCCTCGGCCGCGCTATCGTGCGCGAGCCGGCGGTGTTCTTGATGGACGAGCCTCTGTCCAACCTGGACGCCAAGCTCCGTGTCGCCACCCGCGCCGAGCTGTCCAAGCTCCATCAGCGCCTTGAGACCACCTTCATCTATGTGACCCATGACCAGATGGAAGCCATGACCATGGGATCACGGATCGTGGTCATGAACAAAGGCGAAATCCAGCAGGTGGATGAACCCAATCATGTTTACACCCACCCTGTTAACAAGTTTGTTGCGGGATTCCTGGGCTCCCCTTCCATCAACTTCATTGATACCACCTTGACCCGAGCAGGGGATCAGGTGATGGCAACGGCTCCAGGCGTGGAGTTCATCCTCACCGAGAGACAGACCCAGCAACTGCTTGCTCACGACAGGAGGCGGCTCACACTGGGGTTTCGACCCGAACATATCAGGCCTGCTGTGGAGGCGCAGCCCGGCAGGGCGTTCAACGCCAAAGTGAGACTGGTCGAACCGCTGGGATCTGAACAACTGGTCCACCTTCAGATCGAAGACCTGAAGATGGTGGCAAGGCTTGATCCATTGGCAAAATATCGAATCGGCGACATCGCCACATTTTCTGTGACCATGGAGCAAGCAAACGCCTTTGACCCCGAGACCGAGGCATCCATATTCTGATCGATTATTCCGGCTGCGATGACAAGTCTTTTCGCATTGTCCTCACGCAATGTCGAATAGGTCAACCGGTGGAGCCTTCAGGATGCCGGAAGCATTGATGCTGAGTCCAACATTGAGAGGAACGGTGAAATGGCGACAAAATTCATGAGCATGAGGAATCTCAGGTTTCTGCTCTACGAGGTCTTTGATTTGGCATCCCTCACCCGGCACGATTACTATCGAGAGTATGATCGGAAGATGCTGGATATGGTCTTGCAGGCGGCCTCGGAGCTTGCGGAGCGGCTGTTGTGGCCCTGTTTCCAGGAGATGGGTCGGAACCCCCCGGAGCTGGCGGATGACACGGTGAAGGTCCACCCTGTGGTCAAAACCATGCTGAAGGAGTTCGGAAGCGGCGGATGGATCGCGACCACTGTTCCGGAGACCCTGGACGGCCAGCAGCTTCCGCACCTTGTTTCCGATACCTGTCAATTCATCTTTTCTTCAGCGAACTACTCTGCGAGCGTGTATCCCGGTCTCACAGACGGCGCTGCACGGCTCATCGAGAACTTCGGCAGCAAGGCTCTCTACGATGCCTATGTCCCCAAGATGCGCAGAGGTCAATGGCAGGGAACCATGGCGCTGACCGAACCCGAAGCCGGCAGTTCCCTTTCCGACATCACCACCACGGCTGAGCCGACCGACAAAGGCTACTACAAGATCCGGGGCCAGAAGGTATTCATTTCCGCCGGGGACCACGATGCGGTTGAGAATGTGGTGCATCTGATGCTGGCCAAGATCAGTGGAGCACCTGCCGGCGCCAAAGGCATCTCTCTTTTCGTGGTACCCAAAAGGCGGATCAGTGAAGAAGGTGCACTGGTTCCCAACGATGTGGTTACATCGGGTATTTTCCACAAATTGGGATACCGGGGATGCCCCATTACCCAGCTCAGCATCGGGGACAAGGACGATTGCAAAGGCTATTTGGTTGGCAAACCCCATCATGGGCTCATCTACATGTTCCAGATGATGAATGAAGCGCGCATCGGAGTTGGAATGGGCGCGACGGCAGTGGCCACCGCCGCCTACTACGCTTCACTCGAATACGCCAGGACTCGAAGGCAGGGAAGAAATGTCTCGGAGAAAGATCCCAGCAGGCCCCAGGTCCCCATCATTGAACATGCGGACGTGAAAAGAATGCTCCTCTTTCAGCGCGCCGTTATCGAGGGGGCGCTTTCTCTGTTACTCCAGTGCAGCAAGTATGCTGATTTGCAAAAGGTTTGCAACAATGATGAAAAAGAAAAGTATGCTTTGCTCCTCGATCTTCTCACTCCCATCGCGAAGACCTACCCTTCTGAAATGGGTGTTCTTTCCATCAGCCAGGGGCTCCAATGTTTAGGCGGTTCCGGCTACTGCGATGATTATCCCCTGGAGCAGTACTATCGTGACGCCCGCATTAATCCGATCCACGAAGGAACCACCGGGATTCATGGGATGGACCTCCTCGGCCGCAAAGTGATCATGAAAAACGGCAAAGCCTCTGAACTCTTCCTCGCGGAAGTGCGGACCGCTATCGAGGAGGCGAGGAAATTCCCGAGGCTTGAGCCCCATGCTCATGACCTCTCGGAAGGGCTGGGCAAGCTTGTGCGGGTCACTTCTCACCTGGTAGGGATCTTGCAGCACAAGGGACCTGAGCATTTTCTTGCCGATGCAACGCTCTACCTCGAGCTTTTTGGAATCATATCCGTTGCGTGGCAGTGGCTCTTGCAGGCCATCGCAATAGAAAAAGCCCTTGTGAAGCGACTCCCCATGGAAGAAAAAAACTTCTACCAAGGGAAATTTTGTGCCTTCCTGTATTTCTACGGTTACGAACTGCCCAAGATAGAGGGGTTGATCAACAGGCTCATGAACAGTGACGGTCTGACCGTGGAGACGGAGGAAGCCCATTTTCAGGATTAGTGATGCGCCTACTGCTCGTCGAAGACGACCTCAAGATTGCCTCGTTCATCGTCAAAGGGATGAAAGCGGAGGGGTATGCCGTCGATCATGCGCAGGACGGACAGGAAGGCCTTCACATGGCTGTCACTGAACCTTACGACGCGGCGATCATCGATGTGATGCTTCCAAAGCTCGACGGCCTTTCCGTGATCGAAAGAATGCGCAAGGAAAAGGTGAATACGCCGGTCATCATCCTCAGCGCCAAGGGCTCTGTCGATGACAGGGTCAAGGGGCTTCAAGTGGGCGGTGACGATTACCTCCCCAAACCCTTTGCTTTCTCAGAGCTCCTCGCAAGGGTCCAGGCCCTGATTCGGAGAGCCGGCGGTCTTTCTGAACCGACTCGCCTTGTCTACGGCGACTTGACCATGAACCTCCTCACACGGGAAGTGACAAGAGGCGGCCGGAAGATCGAACTGCAGCGACTGGAATTCGCGCTTCTCGAATACCTCATGCGCAATGCAGAAAGGGTTGTTTCAAAAACCATGATCATGGAGCATGTGTGGGACTACAATTTCGACCCTCAGACCAACGTGGTAGAGTCGCGGATTTGCAGGCTCAGGGACAAAATCGACCGTGGATTTGACCGGAAGCTGATTCAGACCGTGCGCGGAGTGGGTTATGCCCTTAAGGCGGCTTCGTAGCTACCGCAAGACTCTGGCCTTCCGTCTGACCCTCTGGTACGCCGGGGTCTTTGCCGTCTCATCCTGCATCGCTTTCCTTTTGTTCTACACCTTGATCACCTCGGTGTTTCGCGACAGGACCGACCAGGAGCTCTTGGGCCAGGCAAGAGAGTTTTCTGCCGTCCTTTCCACCCGGGGCCTTGAAGCGGTCAAGAGCCTGGCTATGCTCGAAGCCCAGGCCGCAGGGGTGAAGAAGGTCTTTTTCAGGCTTCTCTCTTCAAGAGGGGAGGTTTTTTCCTCTTCAAACATGTCCTACTGGCAGGACATCGACCGCCGGGAGGCG
>JALOPA010000368.1 GCA_025454125.1 Thermodesulfobacteriota bacterium | reverse complement strand
GCTTTTCCGTGTCCTCCCTTCGGGCCGACTCCCTGACCCAGCCCCTTATCGAACACCTGAGAGATGTGGGGCAGAGAACCGTGGCTGTCGCTCCGGAAGCAGGGTCTGAGCGAATGCGAAAAGTGATCAACAAACACCTGACCGAGGAGCAGATCCTTGAAGCAGTGCGCGTCATCGGCGCTGCTGGAGACTTCAGCCTGAGGCTCTACTTTCTCGTCGGTCTCCCGACAGAGACCGAGGAGGATGTGAGCGAAGTCCTGGAGCTGGTCAAGAGAATCAAGCACCACTTGGTCAAGGAGGCGGCCACCAGGGGCCGGATCAGGCAAATCAAGCTGAGCATCAACTGCTTCATCCCCAAACCCTTCACTCCTTTCCAGTGGTTTCCCATGGACACGGTGAAGAGCCTCAAGGAGAAACAGAAGCGGCTGAAGAAGGCGTTCGGTAAGGAAGGCGGCATCAAGGTGAGTTTCGATCTGCCGAAGTGGGCGTACGTGCAGGCTCTCTTGTCTCTTGGCGACAGGCGGGTCGCCTCCCTGCTCCTCCTCTCCCATGCCCATGAAGACGACTGGTCCAACGCTTTTAGACACAGCGAGGTCAATCCCGATTTCTTTGTCCACCGACCGAAGGATCTGAAGGAGAACCTTCCGTGGGATTTCATCGATCATGGAATCTACAAAGAACACCTTCTCAAGGAATACAAGCTCAGCCTCAAGGGAGAGGAGTCGGACATCTGCCACGTAGGGGATTGCATCCGCTGCGGCGTGTGCTGACCCTCCAGTTCTCGCGAGTCACCTTCATCCTCACCATAATCCTTGTTAAGAGGGAAGCTTTCTATTAAAATCCACTTTGAAGGCCGCTGCAGAGGACGACGCGAGTCCTTGCAGGAGGAGGGGCGGTGGACTCCAGATGAACCTATGGGACCGCTTGAGGTGGAAAGGGTGACCGATGCATCCAGTGAAGATCGTCATACGGTTTGCTGATGGGCGGATTGAGAAAGGCTATACTCAGGATTTCTTTCCCAAGAAGCCCCTGTTCCATTTCTTTAAGAAACTGCCCCCAACCGACTCTTCGATGAACAGAGAGATTAGGGTATCGGAACTCAAGGCGATCTTCTTTGTGAAAAGCTTTGCGGGGAATCGTGACTATAAGGAGCGCAAGAAGTTCGTCGAAGGCGATATCGCTCAAGGCCGCAGGGTAGAGATCGTTTTTTCCGACGGAGAGATCTTGCAGGGTTCTGTTCTGGGATATGATCCGAAAGAGTATGGCTTCTTTCTCTTTCCTTCGGACCCCAAAAGCAACAACCGAAGAGTGTTTGTCATGAACAGCGCGGTCAAGAAGTTCAGGTACCTGGAAAAGGAGAAGACCCAAAACGCCGCCAAGAACGATTACACGGCCTTAATGCCGGAGACGCGCGGCAAGCTTTTGATGGTGACCGATGAGGAAAGAGCGGTGCTGAAATTGGTCTTATCAAAAGTGATGGAAACGCCTAGCGGGAGAGAGTATATCGTTGAAGCCCTGGGGGAAGCCTACCTTAAGATCGCAGCAGACCTGTTGCAAGGAATGGAGCAGGACTAGAAAAGCACCTTGCGGGATCGTTTGACGCTACCGGCGTTCCCGCTGACCCTCCATTGAAGCGGCTTTCCGAGGCCGGGCTACTAGGCAATAGCTCGGAACCACAAGTCCTCAATCCGAATTGTGGTGTATTTGACAACTGACTAACCAGAACGGTATGTTCTGCACAATGCCTCATGAAAGAACGATGGAAGCTGGGGCGCGAAAGGGCATCATAATGGAAAAGCACCTTGTCATTTCAGACCCACAGGTTATGATGGGAAAACCTGTCCTTGTCGGCACCCGGATAACCGTGGAACTCGTCTTAGAAAAGCTTGCCGCAGGGGAGACTGTCGAGCAGATTCTTACCGCTCACCCAAAACTCACCCGGGAAAAGATCCAGGCAGCCTTGCACTTCGCTGCGGAAGCTTTGCGGGCTGACGTTGTTTACCCAGTTGCCGAGGCTGGCGCTTGAAATTCGTAGCCGATGAGAGCGTAGACTTTCAGATCGTCTCCCGTCTCCGTGAAGAGGGTCATGAAGTTGCCTATATTGCAGAGACCGAATCTGGTGCCTCAGATGATTCAGTGCTCACCCTAGCGAACCTGCAACAGGCCGTACTTTTGACATCTGATAAGGATTTTGGCGATCTTGTATTCAGGCAACACCGCATCTCTACGGGGATTTTGCTCATCCGCCTAGCAGGTTGGCCCCAAGAGCGAAAGGCGGCCATGGTAGCGGAGGCTATCCGCAAACATGGGATTGTGATGCCACACGCATTCACCGTCTTGACCCCAACCAGTATTCGCATCCGGCATACAGATTCTTGACTCTTCGAACAGACTTTCACTTCTTTGGCGTTAAGCCGAGCAGTGCGTTATTCCGCCTTCCCTTTTTGGTCAACAGACAAGTAAAACATCTGGACAGCTCTACCTGAGAGATTCTATCGCGAAATGCCCAAAGAATTCCGCATGCTGAGGCAGTTCAGTTGGGGAAAGTTCCGTGAAGCAACAGCGTTTCTGTGCAATGTACCATGGCTCAGCGAAGGTGCCATCCGGTCGCGTGTCCGGCCACTTGATGATCTCCGGGGTCAGCAAGAGCCCCATATTCTTTACAAAGCGCAAGATATCAAGCCCTACATTTATCTCGTCGGCCGCACCAACCCGGCGCCGAGGAAAGCTGTGATAGAAGAATCCTTCTGGGCTTGGTTTTAAGACCGAAATGGCAAAATCTCCTTGAGGTGCGAGTCTATTGAATCGCGCGGCGTTTCGTGTTGATCGCCAGTGTCTGATCGTGTCTTTCCTTGATCACCTAAATAAGTCCGCGTGGGTGCCGGTGCGTTCGAAGACGATCCGGTATTCGTCAAGACGAAAGATCAGTAATCAGTCAGACTCCAGGTGGCATTCCCGTCGGGCTTTGAAATTGCCGATCAGAACATGATCACGATATTTTGGGGCAAGGACTTTTTCCTCGACTGCGTCGCGAATCACGCGTTCGAGCATACCGTCGAAATGGGAAGAGGAGTTTTGGTATTTCGCGCAATACCTCACAGAGGCAAATCGTAACGTCAGAGCTAACCGGCGCGAAGCTCTTTTGATCGTCCGGCTGAGCGGCTCGTTAAGCGCTTTTTAGAACGGGTCAAGTCCAATAGGGATCTCAGGGCCTCGTTGACCGAAGTGGAATCACGGAACGCTTTTGCGACATCCGGTTCGAGGACTACCACGTTGGATCCCTCTTCGATGAGCCGTGGGTAATACTTGCCTCGGACGGCCTTCGAGTAGTCAAAGTCATACTCGGGACGTAATTCGCCAAAATGTTTCATGCCTTGCAAATTAGTACTTAAAGTTCAAAAACGCAAGGTATTATTCTGGCGGCAGGATCAAGGGAGAGGAGCCGGATATCTGTCATGTGGGGGATTGCATCCACTGCGGGGGTAGGCGTCAGGGCCTGAAAACTTCAATGGAGCCCAGCTTAGATGCCTTCTTGACAAAATCTCTATCGAAGGTCGCAAACCGGTCCGCCTTTCCGCTCGAAGCGAGATGCAAGGCATCCGCGAAATCAAGCCCCTCCTGATACCACCGGAGAGCCTGAGTAACGGCTTGCTGATCTTCTGCCTTTACATTGGGAATGCCGAGCAACTTCTGGAAAGATTGGGCTATGACTTCCCGAGCGATAACATAGCCGTGCCTCAGCACCCACTCCGTTTCAAGCAACACGGTCTTAGGGATAAGGATATCGCCGCTCTCCATAACACGAAGAGCCTTCTTGGCCTCCAGCGGGTCATCATTGGTCAGGAGTCGAACCAGCAGGTTGGTGTCGACAGCGATCATGTTCTCTTCTTGGCTCCTTTTGCGATGGCGGCCTCCATATCCTTAAGCGATTTCCTTTTGCCTCTGTATGGAGCGCAGCCTAGGACATCCCGCAGTTTGGTCTGCTTGAAAGCCCTCATCGGTTTCAAGGCGATGCTGTC
>JALOPA010000367.1 GCA_025454125.1 Thermodesulfobacteriota bacterium | reverse complement strand
AGCTACGGTGTGCTCTACTGGCGCGACAGGAAAGAGAGGGTCCCTGCGGCCAAAGACCTGCTCCTCCAGCACAGGGCGTGGAACCCCCAGACAAAGATGGAGGAGTGCCCCTGGTGGGTCCTGGACCGCCGCGACATGAAAGAGGGGGTGAAAGACGTCTCTCTCCCGGGCGAGCTCTACCACACCTATTTCGTGGAGACGGACAAGGAGAAGAGAATGATATGGCCGGATCTGATCGTGCTCGCGAAAAACGGGTGGCAGATTCCGGTCTACAACGGCCACGTGCCGAACGTGGGCATCAAGGCGCCCTCGTGGACCCCGCCTTTTCGCGTCTACAACGGAGGGCACGGGTCTGTGGACACACTCCCCATTGTGGCGGCCATCGCGGTGCCGGGCGGCAAGCGCGGCGTTGACTCAAAGCGGATCCGGATCGGCGATCTCGGGGCCACTGCCGCATCCCTCATGGGTCTTCAGCTCAGGAGCACCGTGATCGGCCAGGACTTGAGCGGGGATCTTAAGGAAAGTGACAAGTGACAAGTAACGAGTGACGAGGAACGAGAGACAAGTAACAATTAACTGAATAACTTAAGTCGTCCCGTATTGGTCTCCGGGCGCCTTAGGGTCTCGTGGTGTTGAGGCCGACAAAGGCGCCGCCGTTCTTCTGGCACAGGACACGCATGAGGGTCGCGAAACGGATTCCCGTAATTCCGCGGGGATCGTTGAGCACCGTGGGAAAGCCGACCGCGTGAATCCTGACCGGTTGGGAACCCTGCGGGCCGCCCCGGTTCATCCGGTCCACTTTTTCCACCACCTGCTGCATCTTTTCTCCTGCGAATTCATCGCCAAGGACGTACAGGCTGATTTTCTTGTTGGGATCGCGGAACTTCGAGATCGCTTCCTCAATGCCCTCCACAGGGCTGCTGTTGCTGAAGGGCCGCCAGGTGGAGAGCACCTTGAGGATCGCTTTGCGCCGGGCTGGCGAGTCAGGGATCCACTGCCCCTGGTACTGAGGGAACATGAAGATGCCGTCGTCATTCATGACCTGGATGCCCTTGACCCTGGGGTAGACGTTGAGGATCTCCTGCATTTTTTCCTGCATGTAGCCCCATGCGCCGCTCTGCATGCTGCCCGAGGTATCGATGATGAACACGATGTACTCGCTGTCCACCGGGATCCCCACGACCGAGGAAGAAACCGGCCTAGGCCGCTCTTTCTGCAGGCGCTGCATTTCTTCCGTGAGGTCTTGAAGCGCCCTGGCGAGCTTCCCCTCGATGATGTTTTGCACCTCGCTGTTCTGCCTGGAGGCGGCGAACTCCCCTTCGATGCGGGAGAGCTCCCCCTGCAGTCTGGCCAATTTGAGTTTTTCCTCGGAAAGCTGCTCCTCCTTGCCCGTGAGCTCGCGGTTGAGAACCGCTGTTTCTCCTCTCAGTTCGTGGAGGGTTTGTTCGAGCTGCAAGATCTTGCCCTCCAGGTCTTCTCGAATCTCTTCCATGACCACGGGGGCACCGAACTTGGAGAGCACAAACAGGAGAATGAGGGCTCCGAAGCCGCAGCAGATGCAGTCCAGGAAGGAAAGGCTGAATATTTCCAGACCTCTTCTGCTTTGCTTCATGGCCAGTCCCTCGAAGGGCAGATGAAAGAGCCTTTGGTGAAGGTCGCCAGTCGCCAGAAGGCGCTCGCGGCTGCCGGGTCCCCCTCCATGGGGTACAGGATAATGTTCGCCGGGACTCTGGAGGGGAGCAGGCGGATCGCTTCATCGAAGAGCCTCAGTCTTGCGCCTCCTGAAACTCTGCTGCTCCACGGCCTGTCGGTCCCCATGGTCGGAAGACCGTCGGTGAGGAGAAAGAGATTGTCGGGGGCAGGATCCATGAGCCGCAGAGCCTCAAAAGCCCTGTGGAGGCTGGTCCCCTTTTCCGGCAGGGTCTGCCTCATGCGGCGCACGACCTCATCGAGGTGCTGGGCGTCGGCTGCATCCAGCCATTGATTCTGGGTGCCTGGGATCGCAGGGCCCGCTGTTTCATTGAAAAAGTAGACCTGGAATTTTGCGCCCGGAGGGATCTGGGCAGTCAGCCAGTCCACGGAGGACACGACCTGACGCCATTTCGCGGAGGAGCGCTTGGCGGATTCGGGCAGGTTGCGCCTGCGAATGACTCCGACGAGGGTTTCATCGAGCATGCTCGCGGAGATATCCACGAGGATGAAAATATGCCTTCCCCCCATCTTGAGATCGGTCAGGTACTGGCGGTCGCCCTTACCGGGAAAAGGCCTGAGCTTGGCCCCGTAATCCTCTGTGGACGCCCCCCCTCCGGGCAGGCGCTTGATGCCTTGCTCAAGCGTCTGCAGATCCGCTTTCAGTTTGTTGACGTGCTCTTTGACGGCGAGCGTTTCGTTCTCGTAGAACGCCGTCTCCTTTGTTTTCTGTTCCATCGTCTTGATCACTTCCCTGGACAGGCCCTGGGTTTTCACCGTCTCCCGATCGATCTTCTCGATTGTGTTGCGGAGCGGAACCAGGTGTCTGCGCGCCTCGATCACCTCCTGTTCCATGCGCTCCACCTCTGATTTCAGGCTTTGAGTGACCTGGTGGCGTTCAGAGGTGCTTCGGGCATTGGCAATGACAAACAAAAGGATGATGGCGCCGAGACCGCAGCAAATGCAGTCTATGAAAGAAAGGCTGAAGACGGTGAGACTTCTACGCTTCATCTTTGTTCAGGCAGGCAATGAGTTGGAGCGTCTCTTCCGATTCGCCGGCTCGAATCCTCTGGCCAAGGCGGAGCGGAGCCGAGCCCGTGATCCTCACGCCGTCCAGAAGAGTGCCCGAAGGACTCAGGTTCGTGAGGACGACCTGTTCCCCCTCTCTCCTGATCGTGCAGTGCCCAGCAGCAGGATGTTCGTCTTCCTTCAGCAGGGCAAGCCGAAGGCTTCCCTTTTCGGAGCTCACCGCCAGAGGAGAGGCTGAAATAGGGTAGGCGACGGCTCCGTGCAGCACATGGGTTGGAGGCCGGTCAGGTCTTTGCGGGGATTCGTGAGATTCTTCAACTCCTCGGGAAACCCCGTGCCACGCCCGGCTCGCCAGGAGCACAACGCTCTTTCCGGCCGACGGATCTTCGAAGAGGTTCGCAAGCTTGGCTGCGCCTTTTGCCCCTGCCCCCGGCTCCAGGGCAAAGAGGCGCGTGTTCGGCAGCAAGGCCAGGCTCTCCTTCCAGCCCGGGATACGGGTGAAACGGTGGGTGAGGCAGAGGGCCGTTGTCGCACCCCGCAGGCCTGCTTTGGCTCGCTTGGACTCCACGGCGGCCGCTACGTCCGCGAACACAGGATCGCTCTTTTCCGCAAAGAGACCTCTGGTGAGGGTCACGACATGCTTGTGAAGACCGGATTTCATCTCGAAGGGCACAGACTCCTTGTCCTGGAGGTTGGCGAGGACAGCAGGAAGCCGGTCGTGAAGTTCCTGCTCTGAGGAGGCGTCGTACAGGGGGTCGAAGCGGGTCTGTTGCACGAAAGCTCCGGCAATGGATTTTTTCCATTCAGAAACAAGCTCGCTCATGCCCCTTGCCTGAAGGGACAGGGTCTCGGTCTGGGTCAAGCGCTCGCTTGGTTCAAGAAAGGTGATGAGCACCCGATGCAGAGACAGATCCGCATGGGCGATCAGATCGAAATCCACGAGCTCCGGAGCAGAGGCGACCGCCAGGGTGACGAATCCCCTCACGGGCATGGAAAGCTCGGGGGTCATGCCCAGAATATACCCGAGTTGCTCCTGGGTGAAGGAAGAGGGCACGGCCATGATGACTTCATCTCCATATGGCCTCACGGCACGCCAGATCTCTTTGAGGTGGCCGTACACGAGGTCCGCACGGGTGAGCCCTTCGTAGCCCGGCCGGGAAAGCGGTGACCCATCCAGGAGATCCCAGAAAATATTGCTCGCAAAACGGGGGCTCCGGCAGGCGCGGCTGTCCGCCGCCCCTCCCACAAGAAGCTTTTTCTTTTCCCAAAGGGCGATCCCGGGGCTTTCGAAGCTTTCTCCGT
>JALOPA010000366.1 GCA_025454125.1 Thermodesulfobacteriota bacterium | reverse complement strand
GCTGGTAATCCAGAATCCGGTGGAGTTCATCGAGGGACGCTTCCAGCTTCCTGGAAACGCCTTTTACGTTGGCGTCCTGAACCGTTGTTTCAATGGTGTCCAGGCTGGACTTGGCCCTTGCGACGATGCCTTCCAGATCAAGGGCTTTGATCTTGTTCACAATCTCGTCGATCCCCCGCAGGATCTGGCCGAGTTCGGATGGTTTGGAGGCGACAATGGGGTACTCGGAAGGAAAGCTGAGAGGAGGGGAACGGTCCGGTTCGTCCTTCGCTTTTTGGTCGAGCTCCACGAAGACGCTTCCGGTGATGCCGACAGACCTGAGCTGGGCGACGATGTGGGTATCCAGGATCATGCCGGTTTCGATCTTGAGGACGACCTTAATGAGCTGCGAGTCCGGGGCGACGCTGATGCTGTGGACCCGGCCCACGGAGACGCCCCGGTACTTGACCGGGGAGTCCTTGTCCAGGCCTTGAACGGATTCGTTGAAGAAGGTCACATAGAACCGGCCTTTCTCGAAGTACCGGGACATCCCAAGCCAGATGAAAGCCAGAAGGCCGATCCCAATTCCGCACACCAGAAACAGCCCGACAACGAACTTGGTTTTCTGTGAAGCCATGAGTCCCACCCCTTTAAGCCGGCTTTTCGCTCTCCTCAGGCCGACGGTTGAAAAAGCGCCACACCAGGGGATTCCGGCTGGTCTCCCGAAGGTGCCTTGGGTCCCCTTCGGCGATGATTCCTTTGGTGCTTTTGTCCAGCATGATCACCCTCTGCGCAACGGTGAGAATGCTTTCGAGTTCATGGGTAACGATGACCATGGTCGTCCCCAGGCTCTTGTTCAGATGCAAGATGAGATTGTCCAGTCCTGCTGAAGTCACGGGGTCAAGTCCGGCCGAGGGCTCGTCGAAGAAGGGGATCTTGGGGCTGAGAGCCATGGCCCTGGCAAGGCCTGCCCGCTTCTTCATGCCGCCGCTGATCTCTGAAGGCAGGTAGTCTTCATAGCCCTCCAACTGGACGAGGTTCAGCTTCATCCTCACCAGAGCGGACACGAGGCCCGAAGTCAGGTCCGTGTATTCCACGATGGGCAGAGCCACGTTTTCCGCAAGGGTCATGGAACCAAAGAGGGCACCGCTCTGATAGAGAATGCCGATCTTGCGCAACAGGCGGTGGTACCCCTCGGAGTCCGCGCGGGCGATGTCCTCGCCGTCAATGAGGATTTGCCCGGAGTAGGGCTTGATGAGCCCGATCAGGTGCTTGAGGAGCGTGCTCTTGCCGCACCCGCTTCCTCCGAGGATCACAAAGATCTCCCCTTCGTACACCTCAAAGGAGACATCTTTCAGGATTGTCTCCTCTCCGTACCGTGCGACAAGGTCTTTGACTTGAATGATCGGCTGGCGGTTCATAATGGACGTTCACCGTTGTCCGTTGTCCGTTGTCCGTTCTCCGTTCACCGTTGTCCGTTGACTGTTCACTGTTCTCCGTTATCCGTTATCGGTTCACTGTTCTCCGTTATCGGTTCACCGTTATCCGTTCACCGTTTACTGATCACTGATTACCGGTTTTCGCTACTGTCTTCTCCCGCTGTTCACTGTTCTCCGTTATCCGTTCACCGTTTACTGTTCACTGTCTTTTGCTCCTGTCTCCTGTCTTCTGTATTCTGTCTTCTTCTATCTTTCCTACCCCCAGTATCGAAGAATCACGGAGAACATGGAGTCCGTCAGGATAATCAGGAAAATGCTGCTCACCACCGCGGAGGTAGTGGCTTCCCCCACGCCGGCCGCGCCTCCCCGGACCCGAAAGCCCCGGAAACAGCCGATCCAGGAAATCAGGAAGGCGAAGACGGCGCTTTTCAGAACGCCCAGGAAAACGTCAAAGGGAGTGAGCGTCACAAAGGTCTGTGCGATGTAGGCGTTGGCCGTGAGATCCAGCATCAGGACACCGACGACGAGGCCCCCCAGAATGGCGAAGAGATCGGAAAACAGAGTCAAGAGGGGAACCACGACCAGGGAGGCCACGACTTTGGGAATCGCCAGAAATCGCGTGGGATCAAATCCCATGGTGAACAGGGCGTCGATTTCTTCGGAGACCCTCATGGTCCCGATCTCCGCGGCATAGGCGGATCCTGATCGTCCGGCGACGATGATGGCGGTCATGATGGGACCCAGCTCGCGGGTCATGGCTAGGCTCACGAGGGAGGCCACGTAGATGTCGGCGCCGAACTGCCGGAGCTGGACAGAGGACATGAAGGCAATGATCAACCCCAGCAGAAAACTGATCAAACCGACAATGGGCAGCGCGTCCACACCGGTCCGTTGCATGGCAAGGATCGTGTCTTCTTTGCGCAGCGATCCAGGATGCCGGCACACGTAGAGAAGCGCGAGAAAAACGGAACCGGTGAAAGACGTGAGGAAACGAAAGTCATTCATGTGGCGAAGGGTGGCATCCCCGAGGCGGACAAAAACGTTGGGAACCGGCTTTTTCGCTAAAGGGGTTTTTCCCGTGAGGTCGTCGAAGTGGAGCAGGGAAAGGATTTCCTTGACCCGGTCGCCGACATGGAGGAGGGAGAAAGCGCCGTGCCGGTCCTCCATCATGTGCCTCAGTTGAATCAAGACGAGCACACCGAAGTCGTCCACATAAGTCACCTCGGCGAGATCCACGGTGAGAGCGATGGGGGCTTTGCTGTGAAGCAGCGGCCCGAGATCACGCAACATGGCCCCGGCGTTCCCGGAGTCCATCCTACCCTTGAGGTAAAGGATCACCCCGCCTTTTCGGTCGTCTGAAACCTCGTAACTCCATGATCCCTGTTCCTTTGAACTGTGCATGATCCTAGGATTGAAGGTCTTTCAACACTTCCTCGTCATTCACATCATAGCTGGCTTTCATGCAGTCCATATCCATTTGGAAGAGCAACCATCCGATCGTCTGCTCGCTCTCTTTGAGGTCAAAGGCGATCTCGATGCCTTTGCGGCCCATGGGGTTGTCTTTGTCCGTCCGGTAGAGCACCAGGACCCGGTAGAGGGATTTTTCGGATCCCTGAAAGGCGATTCCCGTGTAGGGCGTGCCGATCATGGCCTGAGCATTGAAGCCGGGCTTAATGGAATAAGCGTCGAAGACTCTCCTTTGACGGTCGAGCAAGATGATCCCGTTGTACGGACAACGCTTCGTGACCTGCAGATCGAAGAACTCCTTCATAACAGGAGTCGTGCCGGCCCGGTCTCCACGAGCCAAAGGCTCGGTCAGCAACGATTTCAGCAAAAGATAGTCTTTGGCCAAAAGGTTTCTGAGCTCCAGTTTTCTGGCGTCCATGGTCTGAACGCCTTTTGAAAAGTACGGGTAACCGAAGATCATCGCAGCGGCCAGCAAAACAATCAGGACTGCGGAGGGGATGAGCCAGTAGCGCGCTCTGCGGTACCGGCGTTCCAGCCGGTAGGTGGCCGTGACGTCGCGACCCAGCCAGAGAATGCTCTGGATGTTGTTCTGGCTGTCGTGAAGGAGCGTGGTGCTCGTTGAGACGTAGCGGGTCCCTTTTTCAGGGTGCCGTGCCTTGAGGACCCTCTCCGGGACCGACGTCTTGGCTTGGATCTCCTGCAAGAGGTCACGGTAGACCTGCGGCTCTTCGTAAATGTCCTCAGCCGAGGTCCCCCGCATGTGGTGCCAGTCTCTGCCGTAAAGTTTTTCAGCGGCGGCGTTCCACGCCACCACCCTGCCGCTCCCGTCCGTGAGCATCACGGCATCCGGCAGCTTGTCGCAGATCTGTTTCAGCCCGTAAACGGCTTGGCTCGATTCATCGAGGCGGCGGGCGATGATTTCCGTGATCTTTTCGGCGACGGAGGGAAACTCTTTCAGGAAGGTGGACACTTCGTTCCTGGGAATTCGCAGAACCCTGACTTCATTTTCAGCCTGAATCGTGGCCGTTCTCTTGGCTCCCAGAAGAAAAGAGAGCTCACCGAACAGGGCGCCGGGCTCGGTGATTTCCGCGATCTTCTTGTCGCCTTTTAGGACTTCGAGGTGGCCGGAGACCAG
>JALOPA010000365.1 GCA_025454125.1 Thermodesulfobacteriota bacterium | reverse complement strand
GTATTTCTCCCAGGCGCTGGTAAGGCCGCACACGCAGGAGCGATCTATGAAAAAAAACTTCAACATCGTGCTTGCTGAAGACCACACCATCCTCCGCGACGGACTAAAGTCCCTCCTCTCCTCTCAATCTGATCTGAAAATCGTCGGCGAAGCCGGGGATGGGCTGGAGGCCATCCGATGTGTTCGGGATCACAGCCCTGACATGATTCTCCTCGACCTGTCCATGCCCAGGATGACGGGCCTGGATGCGATCAAAGAAATCAAGAGAGTGTGCGCTGACACCAAGATCATTGTGCTCACGGTCCACAGCACCGAGGAGTATATTCTTGCCACTTTGCAGGCAGGCGCCGACGGCTATGTTCTGAAGGATGCGCACAGCACGGAACTGATGACAGCCATCCGCCATGTCCTGGGCGGCCGGCGTTACCTCAGCCCGAGCATTTCAGGGACGATCATCGACGGCCTGTTGCAGGGGAAAAAAGCGTCTTCCATTCGATCCGCATGGGAAACCCTGACACAAAGGGAAAGAGAAATCCTGAAGCTCATCGCCGAAGGCCACAAGAACAAAGACATTGCCGACCTCCTCTGCATCAGCCTCAAGACCGTGGAGAAACACCGCGCCAACCTGATGGAGAAACTCGATCTCCACAACGTCGCCGCTCTGACGGCACTGGCTGCTGAAAAAGGATTGATCAACCAGTAACGCGACCGACATTTTGCACCGCGTTCAAAAAGAGCAGGGCCGCCGGTGGGCGGCCCTGCTCTTTACTCAAATGATACCACATGTTGATTAGGTCAGGGCATCGGTGCCATCGACGATCCCGGCTTTCCGGGCTTTTGATAACGATCAGTTGACCTGCAGAGATAGTGGGCACGATAAAGGAAATCAACTGACAGAAATTTCAATATGTGGCGAATCCTCAAAATATTGACACGTTTTTTGAGCGAGCAGGATTGTTTTACTCTGGGATTTGAATTTCCGGGCGGTGGATGCCGAGTTTTTGCATTCTCGCTCTCAAGGTGCTCGGGTGGAGGCCAAGGATCGCTGCCGCTCCTTTGCTACCGTTGATCAGCCAGCGAGTTTGGGAAAGGGTTTTGAGGATCTGCTCTCGCTCCGTCTCTTCCAGCGTTTTCAAACCGGATGAGACCGAGACAGCCGGATTCTCCAGCTTTTCAGCAAGCTGCAAGATCGGGTCTGTACACAGGATCACGGCTCGCTCTATGACATTTTCCAACTCCCGGACATTACCGGGCCAGTCGTAATCCTGGAATGCCTTCATGGTCTCCTTTGAGATTGCAGTGATCTCTTTCCTGAGTTCTCTTGCGTATCGTTCAGTGAAGACCTGGACCAAAAGCGGGATATCTTCCTTGCGCCGCCTCAGAGGGGGCACGGTGAGAGGGAAAACGTTGAGCCGATAGTAAAGGTCTTGCCGGAACCGGCCTTTACGGACTTCTTCTTCCAGATTCCGGTTTGTCGTGGCCACGATCCGCACATCCACTTTAACGGTTCGCGACGAGCCTAGACGCTCGAATTCACCGTCCTGAATCACACGGAGCAATTTGGCCTGAACTTCTAGGGGCAATTCTCCTACCTCGTCGAGACAGATGGTGGAGCCATTGGCCACGTCGAATCGGCCAAGTTGCCGAGTGTCCGCGCCGGTGAACGCCCCTTTTTCGCGGCCGAACAGCTCGCTTTCAATTAGATTGGCGGGGAGAGCCGCACAATTTACAGTGACTGGCGGCCGATCTTTGCGAGGGCTCATCTGGTGGATAGCGGTAGCGATCAACCCCTTCCCCGTACCTGTCTCACCCAACAGCAGAACCGTCGTGTTCGTCGGGGCGACCTGTTCCGCTCGGTAAAGGACGTACTTGAAAGCGTTGCTTTGTCCGATGATGTGGTCGAACCGATGTCTGGTCTTTATCTCCTGGCGGAAGTAGATGTTCTCCGCTTCGAGCCGATCTTTCAGCGTTCTGATTTCAGAAAGAGCGTTGCGGAGAGATTCCTCTGTATTCCTTCGTTCCGTAATATCCGTGATTACGGCAAAGCTGCCCTGAAACTCACCGGTCTCGCCGAAAATAGCCTTTGGAGAGACCAAAGCATAAATCTTAGATCCGTCCTTTCTGATCCCGGAAATTTCATAGGATTGCTGTTCTCCCTTTCTTCGCCGCGTCGATTGCTCTTCATAGATCCTGCGGTTGGCTTCATCCAGCCAATCGTAAACAGGGTGCCCCACAATCTCGTCATAGGAATACCCCACCATCTTGCAGAATTTCTCATTTACATAGGTCCAAACTCCTTTTTCGTCAGCCACCCCGAAACCCTCGTTCATGGTCTCAATCAAAGTCCGGTGTCGCTCTTCACCCGCCTTTAGCAACTTCTCGGCTTCCTTGCGTTCCGTGATGTCGCGGTTGCTTCCGCGGCGGCCTAGATTCTGACCTTCTTCGTCGAAGACAGGGAGGCAGGCATGAGCAATCCACCGGATGGTTCTATCCGGACGGATAATCCGGAATTCTGTTTCCCCTGAAAGACCCTTTTTCTCAATTTCTGCAACGTGACTGGCGAAAGCGGGCAGATCGTCGGGGTGGATGATTCTGAAAAGCAAGTCCGGGTCCGATACAAATTCCTCGGGAGAGTGGTAAGTGATTTCCTTGCAGGAAGGGGAGACGTAGACAAATGCTCCTTCAGGAGATCTCCACCATTCCCAGCCATAGTTATTCTCTGCCACGATGCGGTACTTCATCTCTGATTGCCGGAGAGCCTCCTCGACGCGCTTGCGCTCCCCTATTTGTCGAGACAGTTGCTCGCAAGTTCTGGCTAGGTTTCCCGTTCGTTCTTCGACCCGTCGCTCCAGCACCTCGTGGGCTTTTTTTAGAGATTCTTCGCTCTCCTTGAGATTTCTGAAGAGCACGGCAAAGGGTTTGGACATACCCAGTTCGATGATGGCCTTATAAATACAATAGAGCGCGATGATCTTGAGAAAATGGCCGAGGAAGTTTGTAAGCCCATAGACGTCCACATAGGCAGAGAAACACATCTCGGAGAGAATCGTCAGGGTGATCGACGCTACCAACAATCGGAGCACTTCTGTATCGAACGTCTCCCGTTTCTTAACAAGCAGGGCTATGGAGGCTAGGAAGATAATCCCGACGGCATATTCGCTGTACTTCTGGAAAGGAGTCAGCCCTTCCCCCGCAACAAAGCACGTGGGAAAAATATTCCAATAAAAGATCATTCCCAGAAAAAGCGAGACTGCTGCAGCAATACCTGCCAAGACCAGTTTCGGGTTCACCTGTTTGCCAATAAGAAACGAGGCCACCAGCAGTGAAAGGCTCTGCAAATACCGCGCTCCGACCCATAACTGGGCCTGAAGGTTTTCATCATGTCCTTCAAAGACACCCATACCTTTGAAAGCAAGGGTATGGACAAGATCAAGACCCGCAACGAACAAATAGGCAATGCCCACGAACAGGAGGTAACCATTATCGATGGATCGACGCAGGTTCCAGACGAGCATGAATACTCCCACTGAAACAGCAGCGCTGAAGACCTCGGCAAGCGTATGAAAGAGCAGGTAACTGTGCAGACTTGTAAGGTAAAGCACTCCAAGGGCCAGCGCCCACATCACCCCATTCGCATATGTTCTTTGCCCACTGGCCACTGGTTGGATCCTTTTCCCTTAGGTTTTCGTTATTATTCAGATCGCTTCTCTTGTGGTAATCTTTCTGCAGCCTAATTTTATCGTCAACCGAGACTTGCTGATTTTTTCTTAGAATACCAGCCCATTACCGAGATAATAAATTATACTAAATTTACCCAAGAAAGATAATGCTGTCTTTCTTATTGCCAAGGGGGTTGGCCGGGCTGAGGGCACACTCCACGATTAGCTCTTAACTGGATGATTTAATTCGAATAACTGCAGGATGCAGGTCGTGCGCGGTTCACTTAAGGTCCTGCCTCTATTTACAGAGAGCTTCATTTCCTTTATAAGGACGTTAAAGGAGTGCTCGTGATGAAAACAAAATATTCGGC
>JALOPA010000364.1 GCA_025454125.1 Thermodesulfobacteriota bacterium | reverse complement strand
CAATTCAATGGTCTTGATTCATGAGGTGGTGATCGAGTCCGATCCCAACCGCGGCAATATGGTGATCTTGAAGGAGCGGCCCGAAGAGGACCGGTTTTTTCTCATGTTCGTGGGGGATTCGGAATTCACGGCCATCGCCAAGGAAAAAGGACTTGTCGAGCCCAAGCGTCCTCTGACCCATGACCTGTACCTGAGCATCCTCCAGCAGCTCCAAATTCAATTCCTGCGCGTGGAGATCCATGAAATGCGCGAGGAAACCTACCACGCCAGCGTGTTCTTCAAGTGGAACGGCACAGAGGCGGCTGTGGACAGCCGCCCCAGCGACGCGGTCGCTCTTGCCCTGAATCGAAAAATCCCCATTCTCGTCAATCAGAGCCTCTTCAGACGAAAGCCCACCCCTGAAGAGATCAAAGAGTTTGAAGGGCTGGTGAAAACCGTCAAGTTCTGATTTTTTTCAGCAAGGGAAGCCGAACTCTCGAAAATGGTCAAAGAGCGGAGATTCGTTTCTGAAACGGCCCAGGCACAAAGGTGCAACCCGCCACACTAACGGCGGGCAAGAGGCACATAGGCACAAAGAAAGAAAGGGGCAAAGGAACAGAAGGACAGAGGGATATAAGTTCAATGGTTTTTCTGCTTTATGCCTCTGTCCCTGTGTCCCTCGAACTGCCCGCTTCAGCCGAAGACAACCGATTCAAAGGACTCTTGATGGTCCACCACGCAACCAACGGAGCAGGAGGCAATGGAGCCAAGGCGTTTCAGTGCAGCGCCTGCGGCGGATTGATCACTCATTCCGACCGTCTCCTCCCTATGGGGGGCACCAGCCGGCACCTTTTCGTCAATCCTGCAGGCGTGGAATGCGATTTCCAAACCTTCACGGCCTGCCAGGGCGCGATCTTCTTCGGAGAGCCGACAGAAGAGCACACCTGGTTCCTGGGATATTCCTGGCGGATGGCGTTCTGTCGGCACTGCGGCCAGCATCTGGGCTGGTTCTACGAGGGCGTGACGTCAGCAAGACGGCCCCAGGGGTTCTGGGGACTGCTCGTTTCTCGTGTCGTGAAGCGGGACAACCTTTGACGAGCCACAGGGAGGGAACGAACCCATGACCACGAAGGGGGAAGAAAATCTTGCGCGCATGTTCGCAAGGGAAATGAGAGCGGCTGCGCGAAGTGCGGCTTTCATGCTGAAGGCAGAGCAGGAAGGCCGGGAAGACCTGGCGTCGCTCTTCGGGGCCGCGGCAGACGCCAAATCCGTTCATGCGAGGCGATTCCTGAACCTGATGAGAGGCAAGATCAAGGGAAGCCAAGAGAACCTCAAGGAGGCTTTTGAAAGTGAGAGCTATGGGCTTGCGGAACTCTACCCGGGAATGGTTCAGGAGACACGGAATTCTCCGGCTGCGGTCAGGAAGGGCTTTGTCCAATCCATGAAAACCGATGCAGAGCTGGTTGGGCTCTATCAAGAAGCCATGAAGGGTCCCGGAACAGGGGAAACCACGGTCTATTACGTTTGCCAGATCTGTGGACACATTCACAGGAATTCCATCCCAAGGAAGTGCCCGGTGTGCAAGGCTGTGCCTGGGAGGTTCAAGCGGGCCGAATAGACAGGCTTCCGCTGAACGAATGACGAGCGCCGAAGGAGACACAGGAAGACATTAGGCTTCGTCATTCGAATTTGGTGGTTCGAATTCGCTGGCGGTAGGCTCCGGTGAAAGCTATTGAAGCAGGAAACTCGCGGGCTGAATCCCGCGGCTTGCGGCGTTGACGCTTCTGAGAACGTTTCTGCGAAGCGACCCGTTGGGGTCTTTTTCCGAAAGATTGATGGTCTCTCCGCGCGTATAAGGGCCTTGCCCCTCCTTTTTGAGCAGCACCACCCTGGGCAGATGCCCTCCGGATTCCATGGGGTAATCCGAGACAATCCCCATTTCCCCCGTGTCCAATTCCAGAAGGCTGCCTACAGGATAGGTGCCCATCATGATGGCGAATACCTTCAGGAGCACAGGGTCAAAGTCCTTTCCCGCGCTTTTCATCATGAACGCGATGGCCTGATCAGGGCTCATGTAGGAGCTGCGGTACGCTCGGGGCGAGGTGATCGCATCGTAGACGTCCGCAATTTGAAGAATCCTTCCGAAGAGGCTCACCTTGTTTTTGAAAAGGACGTGGGGATACCCTGAGAGATCAAACTTGATGTGGTGCTCAAAGGGAGCCAGGATGATTTTGGATTTCAGGTCGTGGGTGGCGTGGAGTCTCAGGATCTGCCTGACACTGGCCATGGGATGGTTTTGCATCTGCTGCCACTCGTCTTGGGTCAGGTGCCCGGGTTTGTTGAGAATCTCGTGGGGGACCTCCACCTTGCCCAGGTCGTGAAAGAGTCCGCAGATGCCGAGGTGTTCCAGGGAGGTGCGCGAAAACCCGATGCGGCTTCCGAGGCACAGGGACAAAACGGCCACGTTGACGGAGTGGGAATAGGTGTAGTCGTCGTAGTCTTTGATCGTGCTCAAACACAGGAACAGGGACTCGTCCTGCGCCAGGCAATCGACCATGTTCTGAACCATCCGCTTGGCTTTGCGAATGCCGGCATGCCCCTGAACAGAGACCCGTTGAACCACGTCTTTGACGGAGGTCAGAGCATGAAAGTAGGTGTTGCGCGCTTTCTCCCTCAAGTCCTTGTCGCTGCCTCTCTGAAATTCCAGCCCTGTCAGGATTTGAACCCAAGGCCATTTGGCGACTTCCATCTGTTTTTCGAGCCACGACGCGGGCGCTGCTTTTTCAATGGAGCGGATCAGGATCCTGGTGAAGGCGATGATCTCTTCCGGTGGGGCGTCACAGATCTGGGGGCTGAACACCACGCCCTGGAGGGCACGGCGATTGAAGAAGTCGAGCATGCCATGGATGATCCTGACCAGTTCCTTCCGGTAATGGAGTCTCTCGGTCTGGACAAAGAACCGGCCTTCGGAAATCCAGAGCTTCAGGTCTGTCTCCATCTTCAGCCTGGAGATCGTATCCCGAAATCGTTCCACGCACACCTTGACGAGCTGGTTGTTGTCCTGATGGATCCTCACCGCTTGAATCAATCGATAGAGGTTCTGAAAGAGGGTCTCCTCCCAGGTGGTGATTTCAGCGATTTTTGCAGGGGGGGTCACATCTCGTCTCCCTCAGCCTGATAAACGGCTTGAGCGGCGCTTCGAACAGCCGGGAAATGGCTTCGGGCCGCTTCTTCAAGGACCTGCAACGATTGTTCTGTGCCGAACTGGGCCAAGGCAATGGCCGCGCCCTGGCGCAGGGTGGAAGGGCGAAACCGCGAAATCCACCCTCCCCGGAGAAGGGTGTCTTTCAAAAAAGGCAGGGAGCGTTCTGTGCCGCATTTGCCCAGGGCTTTGAAACAGGCGATCAGTTCCCCGGAATCGTCTCCGGGGATTTTGCCGTCCCTGATGTGTTTGGCCAGCAGACCTTCAGCGGCCTCGCTCCTGCGAGCGCCCAGGTACTTGATGGCGAGCCGTCGGATAAGGGCGCTCTCGTCTCCAAGAAGAAAGCCCATTTTGTCGGGGGTCCAAAGCTTGCGTTGGATAATGGCTCTCAAGGCCTCCAGGCGGACCCTTTCCGAAGGGTAGCGGGACAGCTTGAAGAGCATTTGGCCGGATTTTTTTCCGTCGATGCGTCCGAGCAGGGGCGCAAGACGGAACACCAGAGGCTCGTCCGCACCGTTCAGGAGCTGTTCCATGGGCCGGATGTCCCTGGAGGCAAGGGAGACCATGACTTCGCACAGCATGTCACTGACAGCCCCTGACGCCTCGACGAGTAGGCGCCCGAGGCCGAGGACCGCATTGGGCCACAGAAGGCCCAGCACTTTCCTGGCTCCTGCGATCTGGGCGGCGCTCAAGGTGGGCAAAAGGTGCTGAAAAAATTTTGAACCCTGGTGAGTGCCCAGGCCCTGGATTCTTCGCTGAGTTTGCGCACCTGGTGCAGGGTCTGCAGGATCCGAAAAGCAATGTCAAAATCCTTTCGTTTGAGGGCAGCCGTGAACTCTTCCATCATGTACTCGATGATGTAGGCGAAAAACTCCTCGTCTTCCTGCTCCTTGAGGATGTCGCCCATCATGTCCATGATTTCTTGAGTGGCGTCGCGATCTTCTTCGGAGCGTACCATGTCCTCCAGTGTGTCCGCCTCTTCCGACGTGAGTTGGAGGGTCGTGGGGGTGATGGCCTTGAACTCGATCTGTCTTGCCACTTCAGAGAGGGAGTTCTCCGCGGGGGGCTGATCTTCAGCGGGAGTTGAAGCGGGAGCCTCTTGGGCCGGCAGTTCGGGAATCTGGAATTCCGAAGAGTCGTGAAGGAGGGGCTGCTTTCCCTGCTCGACCTCCAGGATGTTGTCGGCGGCTACATAATAGAGGTGAGGGAGGCGTGCCTCCCAGAGAGCCGTTACGATGTCGCCTTCAGCCGTGGTGGCCAGGCTCTTGTATCGGTCAATGGTTCTCACGAGAAACCCGGTTTCTTCCGGTTCAATTCCATTCAGTAAGACCAACTCCAGCATCCCGTCCCTGAAGAGCGCAAAGGACAGGTCACCGTCTTTAGAGGTGCCTTCATGCACGATTTCCCCTTCATAGAGAAGACAATCGCTTCGAACTTCGAGAATCAGGCTGCCGAATTTGCTCAGAAAGTTAACGATGTCGCCGTGGAGGCGAAGGATGCTTTTCTGGCAATACACGTGGTCTTCGGCATAGAGAGTGAACATCTTGAGGGCGAGCTGCAAGGATGTGATGACGGCCCTGGCTGCAGCGGCTGCGCTCTTGGCCTGATCTTGTGCGGGGGTTAAGGTCATAGAGTGTTTCAAGGCCTCAGGAGGGGGGACAGAGCCCGCATCCGAATGGAGGCCTTGAGTTCTGTCCTTCGAATTAAGCTGGATTATATTCAAATTTACCTTGAATGTCAATAACTAAGGCCGTTGGGTTGGTTTGTGCGGAAAAGAGGGATCTGGGGGTGGGAATTTTGTTGTTTTGAATAGTTTAATTTCTTAAAATCATGTCATCCTTCTTAGCGGCAACCTCAACATGCGGGGTTAAGCCATCTACCGTCACTTCACAACGATTCTTCGAGTGCCGAGGACGATGACCTTCGCTCAGGCAGAGGGAGGGGTTTGTCCTCATTCAAAAAGCACTCTTCGCCGTTCAACATTCTTGGGGAGGAGGGTTCCATGACAGAAAAACTATCTTTCACCAAGTACGAGCACGAGTGTCTGCCCGGGTTCAGGCAGAGGATCAATAAGGCGGAATCCCCTGAAGACGTGCGCAGGGTGTTTGCGTACACCACCAGGGTCCTGCTGGAAAAAGTGTTCAGCGGCACCCTGAAATTCAGGGACGACGATGTGATGTTGGAGCTGTCGGAGGAGTCTCCTTTTTCTCTCAGCCAGCGTCTTTTTGCCACAGAAGGCTTCACGTCGGCGTGGAAGAACTCGGATCTGCCCCGCATGGTAGGCCGTTTTGCTGAAACAGCGGCACGCCGGATCAAACACATGGAAAAACATCCGGAAAAGACCGATTCAAAAATCAGGATGTGATGCAGGGATGCGGTGAGCGCTGCGCCTGGAGCCCGGGACACGGG
>JALOPA010000363.1 GCA_025454125.1 Thermodesulfobacteriota bacterium | reverse complement strand
GAACTCTGCATCACCCCTGAGAAGATTCTCGAAGCGCTGGATCGCGCCGGAGGGGCAAAAAAATCAGGTTTATAAAAACGCTGGATTTCGGTAGAGTCAAGCTAGGGGAATCAAGAGCCTTTCCTCTGGAGACTGGAACAGGCCGTCTCCGCGGGCGAGGCCCATCAACCATCATTAGGAGGTGTCATCATGCGTTCTCTCTTCACCAAGTGGTGCGTCGTTTTGGCAGTCAGCAGCTTTCTTTGCCTCTCGGCCATGGGGATTGCTTCGGCTCAGGAAATCAAAGGGCCCATCAAGATCATCGTTCCCTATCCGCCCGGGGGGGGATCCGATGTGGCTGCTCGCCTCATTGCAGACAAAATGAAGGACCTCGTGGGACAAACGGTGATCGTGGAAAACAAGCCGGGTGCCGGGGGCCGCATCGGTACCGAGTATGCCAAGAGCCAACCCGCCGACGGCACCACCCTCCTGGTGGTGAATCCGGCCCTTTTTGTCGTGTCGCCGGTTGTTTTTTCGAAACTCCCCTATGACCCGGATGCGGACTTTGTGCCAGTGTCCCTGATCACCACCTACCAGTTCTGCCTCTCGGTCCCAGCGACCTCTGCTATAAAGGATGTGAAAGGCCTGATGGAGTGGATGAAGCAGAATCCCAAGCAGGCCAACTACGGCTCTCCTGCCGCCGGCAGCCTTCCTCACTTCTTCGGCCTCATGGTCAGCAAGGCCGCCGGAGTCGAGATGGTCCATTCTTCTTACAACGGCTCCGGTCCCCTTGTGACGGCGCTCATCGGCGGCCAGATTCCCATGGGCATCGACGCTTATGATGCTCAATCCACCTATCACCCGGACAAGATCCGGATCCTGGCTACCGCCGGGACAAACCGCAAAAATCCCCAAATTCCGACTTTCATCGAACTGGGGTACAAGGACATTGAGGGGGTAGGCTGGAACGCCATGGTCGCACCGGCCAAAACTCCCAAGCCCATTGTAGACAAGCTGAGCGCGGCTATCGTCAAAGCCGTGAAAATGCCTGACGTAGTGGAAAAGATCGAGAAGCTGGGCAACGATGCAGTGGGCACGACCCCTGAGGCCTTTGCGGCCATCCTGAAAAAGGATCGGGAACGGTGGGTGCCCATTATCAAGGCATCCGGGTTCAAGGCGGAATAACCCTCTCCTGCCGGGTCACCGGAGAGGATCACGGCGGCGCGCGAGATGGAGGAAGGGCTGCGCCTTTCCCCCATCTCGGCAGGAGGAGAGAAGTCCGGCCATGCGCATTTCTCGCCCCAAGGATTTTCTGACAGGCCTCATGTTCCTGCTTTTCGGCGCAGCCGCCATGCTTTTTTCAAGAGCACTGACCATCGGCACGGCCGCAAAGATGGGGCCGGGATACTTTCCCTTCGCGCTCGGTCTGCTGCTGGCCGTTCTGGGGGCCGTGCTCGTGTGGAGAAGCCTGCTTCGAGTCGGTGAACGTAAATCCTGGCCCTCCGTGCAGCTCAAACCATTGGCCATGGTGCTCCTGTCGGTTTTTCTGTTCAGCCAGATCCTCAAGCCCTTAGGCCTTCTCCTTTCGACGGTCGTCCTGGTGGTCCTGGTCAGCAAGGCGAGCCATGAATTCCGGTGGAGGGAGGCCCTGGCGAATGCCGCTGTCCTCGTTGTTATTGTGATGGCGGTCTTTGTCTATTTCCTTAAGTTTCAAATCCCGGTCTGGCCGGCCTTCCTTGTCGGATGACTATGGTGGGAAAGAGAAAGAACCCGTATGGATCTGCTGTCTAATCTGGCCCTCGGTTTCCAGACCGCGGTCACGCCCATGAACCTTCTTTACTGTTTCCTGGGAGCCCTGATCGGCACCCTGATCGGCGTGCTTCCGGGTATCGGCCCGGTTCAGACGATTGCCATCCTGTTGCCCACCACCTTCGCCCTGCCGCCGGTGGCGGCGCTCATTATGCTGGCAGGAATCTACTATGGGGCTCAGTACGGCGGTTCAACCACCTCCATCCTGGTCAATGTGCCGGGAGAAGCCTCCTCTGTGGTCACTTGCCTAGACGGGCACCAGATGGCCCGGCAGGGGAGGGCCGGTGCAGCCCTGACCGTTTCAGCCCTGGGCTCCTTTGCCGCGGGAACCTTCGCCACCCTTGTCCTGGCGGTTCTGGCCCTGCCTCTCTCCGAGCTTGCATTCAAATTCGGGCCCGAAGAGTACTTCTCGCTCATGGCCTTCGGCCTCATCGGTTCGGTCGTGATGGCCTCGGGTTCCATGCTCAAGGCTGTGGGCATGATCGTGCTGGGGCTGCTGCTGGGAATGATCGGCACCGACGTGACAAGCGGGGTGCAGCGCTTCACCTTCGGCGTCTCCGAACTTGCGGACGGGATCGGATTCGTTTGTCTGGCCATGGGGCTTTTTGCAATCTGCGACATCGTCAACACCCTTGAGAAACGGGAGAAGAGGGATATCCTGAGGAGCAAGCTCACCGGATTCATGTTGAGCCGGGAGGACATCAGGACCTGCGCCCCTGCGGTAGCCCGCGGCACCCTTTGCGGATCCCTGCTCGGGATTCTTCCGGGAGGAGGGGCCATCCTTTCGTCCTTCACGGCCTACATGCTCGAGAAGAAGATTGCGAAAGACCCTGAGAGTTTCGGCAAGGGGAACATCAAAGGCGTGGCGGCTCCCGAAGCAGCCAACAATGCGGCTGCCCAGACGTCTTTCGTGCCGCTTCTCACGCTCGGAATACCGCCCAACGTCGTGCTGGCCATGATGGCCGGGGCCATGATGATTCACGGTATCCAGCCCGGCCCGAGGGTCGTCACCGCCAATCCCGCTCTTTTTTGGGGTGTCATTGTCTCCATGTGGCTGGGCAATGTGATTCTGGTGCTCTTGAACCTTCCCCTTGTAGGCATCTGGGTGAGGCTGCTCTCAGTGCCCTATCGGCTGCTTTATCCTGCCATCCTGCTTTTCTGCTGCATCGGGCTGTACAGCGTGAACAACAACACTTTTGACATCGGACTGACCGCCCTGTGTGGCCTGCTGGGCTACGTTTTCTACAAACTGGAGTGCGAACCGGCTCCGCTGATTCTGGGATTCATCCTGGGTCCCATGATGGAGGAGAATCTGAGGCGGGCCATGCTGCTTTCCCGGGGGGAGGCTTCGGTGTTCTTTACCCGTCCTCTGTCGCTCGCTTTCTTGATCATGGCGTTGGCCATGCTGATCGTGGTGGCCCTTCCCTCGATCCGGGGCAAGAGGGAGCAAGCGTTCAAAGAGGGGTGAGACAAGGATACCAAATTGAAATTTCCAAAATCGAATGTCGAACATCGAACAAGGAATTTTGAATGATGAAGTTAAGACTCTTATGTTCTTCACTTCGGTGTTCGATATTCGTTATTCGATATTCTGCGGTTCGCTTTTGAGCTTCTACTCAGTTTACAAATAGATTTTTGGTTAGCAATCTAAGGAACTGGAAACCTTAGGAGGTAATGACCATGACCTACCCCAGTGTCTTTCCGACCGGCGCAACCCTGTATGACCCCAAGAAATGCTGGAACGGCTACACGATTTTTCAGGCCAAAGAGGTGGGAGCGCTCCTCATCGACATGAACGGAGGAGAGGTCCAGGTCTGGAAACAGTTTCAGGGCATGCCGAACCGAATTCTCCCCGGAGGCTATCTGATGGGCAGCACGGGCGAGAGGAACACGGCCTACGGCATGCAGGACTACGTGGATCTGGTACAGGTGGACTGGGACGGGAACGTGGTCTGGAGGTTCAACGAGTACGAATACATCGAGGACCCTGGGGAAGAACCCCAGTGGATGGCCAGACAGCATCACGATTACCAGAGAGAAGGCAACCCGGTAGGCTACTATGTGCCCGGCATGGATCCGCTGGTGGACCGCGGCAACACCGTGATCCTTTCGCACAAGAACCTGAGGAACCCCAAGATCGCGGACAAGATTCTCCTCGACGACACGATCATCGAAGTCACGTGGGACGGTGAGATTGTATGGGAGTGGATATGCAGCGATCATTTTGACGAACTGGGGTTCAGGGAGG
>JALOPA010000362.1 GCA_025454125.1 Thermodesulfobacteriota bacterium | reverse complement strand
AAAAGGCGGTGATCACGATCTGCGATGTGACCGTGTCGCAGGGGCTTTCCAGAGAAGACATTCTCAAGAAGCTCAAAGAGCAAACCGCAAAGCTGGACTCCTGCCTCGCCGGCGAGAAGGGAAAGCTTGTGCTCAGGCTGACCATAGGCCCCGACGGCACGGTGAAGAGCGTGAAGGTACTTTCCAGTACATTCAAGAACAGCAAGGCGCACCCATGCGTGCTCGACGCGCTGAAAACGATCACGATGTCCGCCACGCAGAACGGAAAAGAGGGGAGGGCGGTGGTCACGTTCTCCTGGGGATGATCGTTTCCTCAACGATCAAGCGAGCGATCCAGGCCGGGGCCGGAGTCCGATACACGCCACGGCTCCGGCCTGGAAGTTTTCTCTTGACAAGATTGCCGCAGGTACGGGAAATCGGGGGGAACGAAAATACCTGAGATGATGGATCCCGTGGTTGCTCCCCCGCACCGAATGACCGATGACGAGGACGTGAAAGCCGTCCTGCTGTGCCAGAAGGGCGATGTGGATGCCTTCGAGATCCTCGTCGAGCGGCACCAGAAGCGCATGCTCAACGTCGCCTACCGGATGCTGGGGGACTATGATGAAGCCTGCGATGTCGTGCAGGAAGCCTTTTTTGCGGCATACCGTGCGATCCGCTCCTTCAGGCGGGAAGCGAAATTTTCCACATGGCTCTACGGGATCGTCGTGAATCACGCACGGAACCGCATCAAGCAGGCGCAGAGCCGGTCGCGGCACGAAACCCGCTCGATCGATGACCCCGTTGAGCTCAAAGAAGGGAGACTGCAGCGTGAGGTCTCGGATTGCGGGGAATCGGCTGTAGAACAGCTGGAGAAAAAGGAAATCGAAGCCCGGGTGCAGGAGTGCATCGGGGCGCTCGAAACGGAATACCGTGAGGTCCTTGTCCTGAGGGACATCCAGGGGTTTTCCTACGACGAGATCGGCGAGTTGCTGAAACTTCCCGACGGGACCGTGAAGTCGAGGCTCTTCAGGGCGAGGGCCGCCATGAAAGACTGCCTCGCCAAAGTTCTGGGTGATTGGCCATGACGTGCAAAGAGATTAAAGACCTGCTCCCCGGCATGATCGACGGCGCACTGCCCGAGACGGAGAAAAAGCGCATCGAGGCGCATCTGGAGACGTGTGCGTCGTGCCGCAACGCTCTTGCGGACTTGAGAGCGTCCGGTGAGCGGGTAAAGAGTCTCGAGGAAGTGGAGCCGCCTCCATGGCTGAAAACACGGGTCATGGCCCGGGTGCGGGAAGAGGCGGGACAGAAAGAAGGTATTTTCCGGAAGCTCTTTTATCCGCTTCACGTCAAGGTTCCCATACAGGCCCTGGCCACGGTCCTCATCGCCGTTGTCGCGTGGAATGTCTACAAGACAGGGGAGCCCGAGTTCAGGCAGATGGCACCACCCCCGGCCGCGGTTCAGGAGGCGCCGAAGGCTCAGGCCCCGCCGGAGCCCGGACCCGCCGAAGGGCCGGCGAAAAAAGATGAAAGCCCTGCCACACGGGAAAAGAAGTCCTTCGCGCCGCCCCCGGCGCAGGTGAAAGAACCGGTGCCGCAGAGAGCGGCAACCGTTCGTGAAGAGACAATGGCCGATGCCGAAAAGCCGGTCGAGCGGTTGAGGGACGCGAAGCGCCCGGCGGAGCCTCCGAAAGACGAGGGCGCCTGGAGAGGCACGGGAGCGGCGAGGCCGGGGGAGGCGGGCCGGGCCCTGGAGGCCCCGGCCCAGGCCCAGGACCAGCAACAGAAACTCAAGGCCACGAAGGCCCCCGTCGGTGCCGTGGCGAAGGAGGCGGGAAAGCAGGAAGCCCGGCCTGCCGCATCGCCCACGATGTCGGCGGCCGTACCGTCTCGGCCCGATCTGGAGATAACACTGCGTGCCCGCGCTCCGGAGGCTGCGGCAAGCGAGGTCGAAACAATTTTAAAGCAAGCCAGCGCACAGGCTGTCGAACGTCAAGACCGTGAAGGAAGGGTGATCTTGACGGCGCGGATCCAGACGGAGCGTCTCGAGGCCCTTCGGGAAAGTCTCAAGTCCCTGGGGTCTGTGCAGGAGAGAGTCCATGCAGCCCAGCGCCAGGGGGCTTCTTTGACGATCCGGATAGAAATCCTGCCCGATTAGCCTTTTGACCATCGTTTCTTCTCACTTTCCCGCGTTTGCGCGGAGCGTCCAACCCATCCCGTCTGCCGGGTGAAACGCATGTTCTGCCGACCTTTCAGGGGTATCCACAGAACCATCCAGGAATGCATTTGAAGTGGTCTGGAATTTGCAAGAAACTATAAAGGCAAATTTTTATCCATTTCTTCCACCCAGGAAGCTTCGAAGGATCGGGAGTTCGTCACTCCCCATGATATCCAGTCGTTGAATAGGGGCTCCAACAGGCCGGTGGACGGTCCTCACTCCATCACCGTCCTGGCGGGCTATTCTGCGGACTTGACGACACTTTCGGCATCTTCCTGTCTCTGTGCGCAAACCGGGGAACAATCTGTCGGAAGGTCGCATCGGCGGGGAAACCCATCGACGGGCATCAGGGGGGCGCGGTCCGGTCCGAGGGTCCGTCTGACCGAAAGCAACCCCGCAGGCCGTGAAGGCCCGGCCGTGGGTGTCAGTCACCCATGCGAGGGGGGGATGCAATCAGGGAAGCCGGGATGCGGAGGGTGTGGGAAGGAAAAAAGGAACGAAACCGAATCGGACGACAGAGAACAGGAGGAACGAGAAGATGAAGAAAGTATGGATCGGGCTGTTGATCGTTGCGCTGACTGCAGGCTTTGCATTCGCCCAGGCGAAGGGGACCCCCAAGGAGGCCCAGGCCATGCTGGCCAAAGCCGTTGAGTTCTACAAGGCAAACGGACAGGCCAAGGCCTTCGCGGCCTTCGATGACCCGAAGGGCAAGTTTGTCGATCGGGATCTTTACATCTATGTGAGCGATATGAATGCGAAAATCCTCTCCCACGGGGCGAACAAGGCGCTCATCGGAAAGACGCTCATCGAGCTCAAGGACCCGGACGGCAAGCTCTTCATGAAGGAACTGGTCGACAAGGCGAAGACCTCGGCCAGTGGATCGGTCGATTACAAGTGGACGAACCCGACCAGCAAGAAGGTCGAGGCCAAGACGGTTTTCTACCAGAAGATAGGCGATGTCGTGCTCGTCAGCGGCGCGTATAAGTAATCAAAGGAACAGCAAGGCCGGACGGGGGCAATCCCCGTCCGGTTTCCGCATCACAAAGGGGACGGGAACATGAACAAGATCCTTCGCAACCTGAAGCTGGCAAAAAAACTCCTCATCGGCCCCGTGGCGGTTTCCTTGTTCCTGCTGCTTCTGGCCGGCGGCACCTATCATGGCATGACCAGCCAGAAGGCCGCCCTGGACGACATCTACAACAACCGGTTCCAGGGATATCAGAACAGCTCTGAAATCAGCCGCACGATCGCAAACGTCCATGCCAATCTCTACAAGGTGGTCAGTTGGGCCGGCGCGAATTACGAGGCCGCCAAGGTGGACGCCCTGGGAAAGGAGCAGAAGACCTCCATCGAGAAAAGCATCGCCTTCGTGCAGAATCTTCAGAAGAGCGCTCAGATCACCCCGGAGGAAAAGAAGCTCTACGATGCGACCCTGACGCAGCTCAAGGCGTATCAGGAACCGGCGTTGGGACTGCTCGACATCGCCGCGGCGGATGTGAACGGGGCCGCCCTGTTCATGACGGTGACCGATGAAAAGTATCAGGCGCTCAACAAGACTCTGTCGGACCTCATGGCCCTGGAGAACCGGCTGAGCAAGGAAAATTATGAGAGCTCCATCAGGAATTCCAACCAGCTGATGAGCGTCTTTGCCGTGGTGCTCGTCATCGTCATCGTGTCGGCCATCGTCATCAACCTAATCATGGCCCGGCTGATCACGAGGCCGGTGAAGGAGTCGGTGGAGGTCATCAAAAAGGTTGCCGAGGGGGATCTGACCCAGGACATCCGGGTGCTTTCGAAGGATGAGATCGGGGAACTGGCCGAATCGGTCAACGCCAT
>JALOPA010000361.1 GCA_025454125.1 Thermodesulfobacteriota bacterium | reverse complement strand
GAGGGCGTCTGCACCGCCCAAGGGCACCAACCCGAACTCGGCCATGGTGATCTCAAGCTGATGCACGAAGGCATCGTGGAGTTCGATGATGTCGATGGACTGGGTGGGGTCCTTGATGCCGGCCATCTCATAAGCCCTGTGAGACCCGTAATAATCTGACATGATGCGGCTCATGTTCTTCTGATTTTTTCCCGCAAACGAATGCTCGTTCGACTCGCCCACCCCGGTGATCCACACAATAGGCTTGCCGGTGCTTTTGGAGATCGCCTTGGCTGTGTCCTCTTCTGCCAGGATCAGCGCTGCCGCCCCTTCGCTGTACACGCAGATCTCCAGCTCCCTGAAAGGATAAGCCACCAACCTGGAGTTCAGAACTTCTTCGGCCGTTACCTGGTCGAACTGTCTTTGGGCGTAGGGGTTATCTCTCACCTGCTGGCTCAATTGGGCGGAGATCGCAGCAGTGACTTCCGGCTTGAGATCATTGGGATGTTCATCCTTATAACCCAAGACGACCTCCGCATAGCTGTCCGATGCGGACCAGCCGATAGCCTGCTCGAAGAAACTGTCCCCGGACCAGCCGATGGATTTGATGACTTCAGGAGTGGCGGACATGGAAGAGAAATCAAAGCAGTCGGTTGACTTCTCCACTCCGAGAACCAAGGCGGTCTTGTACCGGCCCGCTGCCAGGTAGGCATGGGCGGCGGACATGGTGTAAGCCCCAGTGGCCCCTCCTGTCGTGATCCGGATCCCGAACTTGTTCTGCATCCCGCAAAGCCCATGGATGGCATGTTCCGGAATCGCGGCCCTTTCAAAGATGTCGTTGTAGATCCCATAAAAGGCTGCATCCACGTCCTGGATCGGGATCTGCGCATCCTTGACAGCCTCACGCGTTGCCATCTGGGCGAGTTCATAATAGGTCTTTTCCTTCCAAGAGCTCTTGAAAGGCGTCACTGCCGCACCCACGATACCAACCCGTTTTCCCATAAATCCCTCCCTTCTTCAGTCCTTGCTTGTTACTGCTTCTTCCCGGCAAATGATCTCAGTGGGAGTATAGGGTTTTTGATTCGCAGAGGCGAGGCGTTTCTTTGTGGCCCCAAGCCCATTGAAGTTTTGGGGGAATTCTAGAGCCTTGTGTTGGTCAGGTACACGCCGGAGATGACGAAGAGGCCGCCGATGAGAAGGGACCCGGTGATGGGTTCGCCCAGAATCAAGAAAGCGAGAATAATGGCGCAGGCTGGAACGAAGTTGATAAACTGCGCAGCTCTTGTGGGGCCTATCTTTTTAATACCTTCGTAGTACCACACAAATCCCAGAACGGTCCCAAAAAGGCCAAGATAGGAAATCCCCAACCAATCCGAAAGGCCATACTCCGTGAGATGGCTGATCATCCCTTCCGCGCATGCCGGGCCAAAAAGAGCAGCGGTTCCGATTAGGGATGAATAGGAAACGGAAACCAAAGGCGACATTCCCTTCAGGATCGCCTTGCCTATCAGGGAATAAGCGACCCAGCTGGCCATGCAGCCCAGGGTCAGGATTTCGCCCCAACCGATCCCGCCTCCCAAGAGGTGGCTCATCTCTCCTCTTGAAATAACCACCACGGCGCCCGTGACCGACAAGACAATCCCGATGAGCCTAATCGGACTCAGCCTGTCCTTAAAGAAGTAGGCTGCAAGAAGACCGATGAAAACAGGGTTCAGAGCAATGATCATCGCCGCACGGCCGGCGTCAATCAGCTTGAGAGCATTGAAGAAGAGGGCATTGTAAGCGAAAACGCCGATCATCCCCAAGAGAACCAGAGGAAGGATCTGATTCCGGGAGGGCAAAGGCAGTCCTTTTTCCGCTCGCCACGTGAGGATGAGAAGAAGACTGGAGGCAAGGGCAAATCGGAGGAATGCGACTGAAAGAGGTCCAACGTCTCGAGTAATCGCTCTTCCTGCAACAAAGGTTCCGCCCCAGAAAAGCGCCGTCAGAAGCAATTTGAGGTAGACCACCATGATCCTGATCTGTGGCCTAAGCTATTCTTCACGGGCCATGGTGATGGCGCCTTTGGGACAGATGAAAGCGCAGATTCCGCAGCCTTTGCAGTAATCATAGTCGATTTCGATGTGGCCGGTCTGCTCGTTCCGGGTGATGCAGAGGTCAGGGCAGAAGTAGCGGCACAGATCGCAGCTCCGGCAGAAATTGTTCCCGAGGCACCGGCTCGCCTCCATGACCGCCGTCTCTTCGTCAAGCCCCGGTTTGGCCTGATCCAGGGCTTCGGCTTGCGGCTCTTGGTGCCGTCGCTTGATTTTCAATTCACAAGGTTCAGCCATTCTTACTTCCTTTATCTCACCACAAAGTCCCGAAGGAAATTGGGACACAGATGAACACAGATTTCTTGGATTGAAGAAACATGAAAACCATCAGTGTAGATCTGTGTCAATCTGTGTCCTATTTCTCCGCGTCCTCTGCGGTGAGTCATTTGTCTTTTGCATCCAAGTATCGGGCCACGGCTTGGGCGGCTTTCTTGCCGCTCGCCATGGCTTCGACGACTGTGCCGGCTCCATTGACAAAATCTCCTGCCGCGAAAACTCCATCCCCATTCGCCTGGAGCGTCTCACGGTCGATAGACAAGGTTTCTTTGCCTGCCGCAAGCCCATTCGCAACAGGCTCATAGTCCGGTTCCTGGCCGACCGCAGTAATGATCGTGTCGGCCTCGATCACGAATTCCGATCCCTCCACCGGCAAAGGCCTTTTTCTCCCGGACTGGTCCGCTTCGCGGAGCACTGTCTTGAGACACTCGAGGCCCGTGACCTTGTCTCCAGAGATCAGCATTCTCTTCGGGGCGGTGAGAAACTCGATCTTGACCCCTTCCCGCAAGGCATCCTCTATCTCTTCCCTGTCCGCAGGCATCTCTTCGAGGCTTCGCCTGTATACGATGGTGACCTTCGCCTTCTTTCTAAGCGCGGAACGGGCCGTGTCCACTGCTGCGTTTCCGCCTCCGATCACCAGAACCTCTTTCCCCAGGGCCACCTCCCGCCCGTCACTGCATGCTTTCAGAAAATCGAGGCAGTCCATGTAGCCCCGATGCTGGTTCTCATTTTCAATGTGCATTCTCAGGCTTTTCTGAGTCCCGGTTGCAACAATCACGGCATGGGCGCCGCTCTTCCGGAGGTCGGAGATCTTCGCATCAGAGCCGAAGTGTATGCCGGTCTTGATGGTGACGCCCATTTTCCGGATGTAGGCGATGTCTCTTTGCAGGATCTCTCCGGGCAGCCGGAAGGACGGAATGGCCCATGCCAGGAAGCCGCCGGCTTCCCGGTAGGACTCGATGATCTCCACCTCATAGCCCATCCCGGCGAGTTCGTGAGCTGCTGCCAATCCCGCAGGCCCGGAACCGATGATCACGACCTTCTTCCCTTTGGGGTCGCCCGCACGGGGCGGGGTCAGCCGGCCGTCATCATAGTCCGTGACAAATCTTTTCAACGTCCTGATGGACAGAGGATCCTCCACCCTTCCCCTGGTGCAGGCGCCCTCGCAGGGATGGTGGCACACATAGGCGCAGACCGAAGGAAGAGGATTGGCCTCTCGAATCAGCTCAATGGCTTCCCCGTACCGCCCCTCTGCAATGAGCCGCATATAGCCACGAACATCCTGTTTTATCGGGCACGCGGCCTGGCAGTTGGGAAGGTCAAAGACCTTGGTCACATTGATCCTCGGATCTGCATCCGAACCGGCATAGAGTTTTCCTCTTAGGCTGTCCGGCTCATGCCGGAAGTCAGGGATCGCTTCGGCCGGGCACGCCTTCAGGCACACGCCGCAGGTTTCACAGCGATTGTAATCAACAACAGGTTTGTGGGTTCTTCCTTCAACAGGCATAGGTTTCTCGATACCGGTTATTGGTTACTGGATTCTGGATGCTGGATACTGGATTCTGGATACTGGTCTATCATTATGTCTTCTTGTATGAAACTTGGCGCCTTTTTAGCGTCACAAGGCTCTTGTTGCGTCACTCCCGCGGAGGCGGGAATCCAGTCTTCCCTTGGTGCTCTGGACTCCCGCCT
>JALOPA010000006.1 GCA_025454125.1 Thermodesulfobacteriota bacterium | reverse complement strand
ACCAGCCCTCCGGGAAGATTCCCCAACCCTGCGATGATCGAGACGGCGAGCACTTTCAGGGCCACCTGCTCTCCGAGGCCCGGCGAGGCGGAGCCCAGCAGAGTGGCCAGCAGGAGGGCGATGATGCCCCCCAGAACGCCGGTGAGCGCGTAACTTTCAAGGCCGGTCTTGAGGAGCGGAATCCCCACAAGACGGGCTCCGCCCGGGTCCTCGGCGATGGCCCGGAAGGCACGGCCCGCACGGGTCTTGTAAAGGAGCAAGAAAAATCCAGCGACCGCCACGACTCCCACACCCAGAGACCACAGCTGGCCGCTCAGAATGGTGATCAGGCCGATCCGCAGCACCGGGGTGCTTTCCGAGAGCTGTTGGGGAAACGCAATCGGAAGCCCCCGGTTGAAGGAGTGGGAAAGGACGTCGGTGATGATCATTCCTATGGCCAGGGAAAGAACCATCGTGCTGTTGATGTCCACCTCTCCCCGGTTTTTCATGACCTTCTGAAACAGGGGCGCCGAGATCAGGTTGAGCAGGACGGATGATCCCACGCCCGCCAGGATCCCGAGGAAGATATTGTTTCCCGTGAGCTGCAGCACCACCCACGTGATGTACATGGAAAACACCACCACCTGCGGATAGGAGAAATGGATGATCATGGCCACCAGCAGCAGGAGGTTGAACCCGGTGACCAGAAGCACGTAGATGCTTCCCAGGGACAGACCGTTGATGATTTGAGCGATGAGGACCTGCATGATTCACGCTCCCAGATACGCTTCCCGGACGCCGGGGTCGTTCAACAGCTGCGGCCCGGTCCCGGAGAGGGTGATGGAGCCCGTTCCCAGCACATATCCCCGGTGAGCGCATTGGAGCGCCTTGTGGGCGTTCTGCTCCGAGAGAAGCATCGTGTACCCCTCCCGGTTGAGCATGGAGAGAATGTTGAAGATGTCGTTGACCACTTTGGGGGCAAGCCCGAGGGAAGGCTCATCCACCATGACCAGCCGGGGCGCCGACATGAGCGCCCGGCCGATGGCCAGCATCTGGCGCTCCCCGCCGCTCAACGTCCGGGCGATTTGGTCCTTTCTCTGCTCCAGGATGGGAAACCACTCATACACCCGGCGCAGGTTTTTTCCCACGTTGCGCATGTTATGGTGGGCGCCGAGCAGCAGGTTGTCGAGCACGCTCATGGAAGCGAAAACACCCCGGCCTTCCGGCGCGAGGCAGAGACCGGCACGCACGTTGCGGTCGGCCGGCTTCCCGGTGATATCGTTCCCCAGAAACCGGATGGCCCCTGAAACCGGCGTGTTGATCCCCAGAATGGTCTCCAGGAGGGTCGTCTTGCCGGCTCCGTTGGCGCCGATGAGGACCACGACCTCCCCGGGAAAGACGGCAAGGCTCGCCTGCTTCAAAGCCTTCACCTGTCCGTACGATACGGAGAGGTCTTCGACAGCCAGGAGGGGCGCCTTTGAATCATTCTGCACCAAGGTACGCCTCCAGGACGCGGGGGTCTTTCTGGATGTCCCCGGGCAGTCCCTCTGCGATCTTCTCGCCGAAGTTGATCACCGTCACCCGGTCGGAAAGGTTCATCAGCATTTTCACGTCATGGCTTACCACGACCACGGTCACCCCCCTATCCCGAACCTTGCGGATGATGTCTTCAACCTTCTCCGTCTCGCGGACGCCCATGCCGGAGGCAGGCTCATCGAGCAGGAGAAGCTTGGGTTCGGCGACCAAGGCCCGGGCGATCTGGACGAGCTGCCGTTCCGTCCACACCAGATCCGCCGCCCAGGAGTTTGCCGTCCCTTGCATGCCCACCAGGGCGAGGGCCTGGGTTGCCCGGTCCTCGATCCGCGCCTCCCGGCGCGAGCGGACAAAGGGCAGACGCAGTGCCGCGTCCACCGCAGCCCGGCCGACCCCGTCGTTGGTTCCGGACATCACATTCTCGATGACCGTCATTCCGGGGACGAGTTTCCCGGCCTGGAAGGTGCGGCGTATCCCAAGGTTGGCGATGGCACTGGGCTTCCGGTTCGTGATCTCTTCGGAGTCCAGGGTCACGGTGCCGGCATCCGGCCTGAGCAGCCCTGTGACACAGTTGAAGAAGGTCGTTTTTCCTGAACCGTTCGGACCGATGATCCCGTGGATCTGCCCTTTGACGATCTCCAGGTCGATGTGGTTAAGCGCACGCACGGCGCCGAAAGACTTGCTCAGTCCGGATACGCGAAGCATGCTCCTGTCCATAACCCGTGAAAAAAGCCTTTCTTTGACAATGCCCAATCGGCCGAGGTGTGTTACCAGACTGCTGAAAAACGAGCTTCCATCCGTCACTCCCGCGCAGGCGGGAGTCCGGAGAAGCAGGAAAGACTGGATTCCCGCCTCCGCGGGAATGACACCCAAAGCCACAAGAACCGGTTTCTCGGCAACCGGTTAGAGAGTCAAAAGGGAAGGGGCTCTGTATCGACCCCCTCACTCCACAGGTTCTCCCGCCGGAGGTCGCTCCGCAAGATCGCGGAAAGCTGTCATGCCGTTCAGACTGCGGGCTGACAGAATACCATGAATAATGGCCCTGGACACGCAGTCCGCTGCGGCATGGCCCAGTTCGTTGAGGGCCTGGGCCTGCGCACCGGCAAAGACACCCGGCTGAATGGGTAACTCCCGTTTGCCTGTGGCCAGGCAAAAAAGCGTGTCCCCGTCAAACATGGTGTGGGCCGGCCGGATGGCCCGCGCCAGACCGTCCTGTGCCATCTGGGCGATCTTTTGCGCCTGAACCTTGGAAAGATCCGCATCGGTTGCAACGAGGCCGATGGTCGTATTCCGAGCCGGGGCGGTTTCCCAAGCCTTTGGGAGCATCGCCGATCGCTTCCCGAGTTCGGAAAATTCACCGTCCAGCTCCAGCCGGATTTCCCAGGGTCGGCCGATGAGAGGGTCGATGACGGTGCCCAAGGAGTTGACCGCTACCACGTCGTGCCCGACGCCATCACCACGCTGGCGGTTCCCAGCCCTCCCTTGATGGCGCCGGAAAGAGCACCGGTTCCAGCCCCCACGCACCCTTGAGCCAGAGCTCCGTTTCCGGCGGCAAGGCACGCGTTCTTCCCCCATTCCGAGGAAATGGGCGGTATGAAATGTTTTCCTCTGCCCAGATCGAACAAAACCGCCGCCGGTACAATGGGAGCCACGTGGGAACCGTCCAGGGGAAATCCGAAGCCGTGCTCGGAGAGCCAGCGCACCACACCGTCCGATGCGGCCAGGCCGTACACCGAACCCCCGGAAAGCACAACGGCATGAACTTTTTCTACGAGATTCTCCGGCCGCAGGAGATCGGTCTCCCGGGTCCCCGGGGCAGAACCCCGCACGTCCACACCGGCTACGGCTCCCTCAGGGCAGATGACGGCGGTTACGCCGCTCAGTGCTTCCAGGTCGGTATAGTGGCCGACCAAAAGCCCGTCTATATCGGTCAGAGCATTATATTTCCCGATTTGCGCCATACCGAGTTCCGCGTTTCCTTTGTTTTTCGAAGCCGGTCATCCGGGGCAACAGGACCTTATTGCTTCGGCGGCATCTTTTAAAGGCCGGATCTCTTCGATCGGGTATCTGGACTTCACGTCCAGGGCCAGATCGGCTCGCTCTCCCCTGGAGAGCCTGTGATAGCCGGCAAGAGCAATCATGGCGCCGTTGTCGGTGCAATAGGCGGGCCGCGGGTAGTAAAAGTCCATGCCGCAGCGGGTGGACAGATCCTTCACCCTGTCCCTGAGAGCCTGATTGCACGCCACACCGCCTGCAATGACGACGGAGCTCACCTTGGTCTTTTCTGCGGCGGCCATGGTTTTTTCGGCGAGGACATCGATCACCGCTTCCTGAAAGGATGCGGCGATATCCGCCATGGGCACTTCCTTTTGCCCGCTTTCCTGCCATTTCTTGACATAGAGCGCCACGGCGGTCTTGAGCCCGCTGAAGCTGAAATCCAGGGAATCAGGGCCCAGGTGAGCCCTGGGGAAGCGGATCCGGTCCCTGTTTCCGGACCGCGCCAGCTTCTCGATCACCACCCCACCCGGATATCCCAGGCCAAGGACCTTGGCGACCTTGTCAAAGGCTTCGCCTGCGGCATCGTCCAAGGTTTGGCCGAGCGGCGTGTAACGGCCAACGCCTTCCACGTGGTAGAGGGTGGTGTGGCCGCCCGAAACGGTGAGGACTACGAAAGGGAAAGGAGGGGTTCTCTCCTCAAGGAAAATAGACAGGATGTGCCCTTCGAGATGATTGATTCCGACGTAGGGGATTTTCAGAACGTAGGAGAACGCCTTGGCAAAATAGAGCCCCACCAGCAGGGATCCGATCAGTCCCGGGCCTGCGGTGACCGCGATCCCGTCGAGATCCTTCCGGGTGATGCCGGCTTTGTCGAGAGCCTGTTCGACGACAGTGTTGATCTTCCCGAGATGCTCTCTCGAAGCCAGTTCAGGAACCACCCCGCCGTAAGGGTGATGAAGCTGCACCTGCGAGTGGACGATGCTGGACAGCACTCTGCTGCCGTCCATCATCACTCCTGCGGACGTATCATCGCACGAGGTGTCAATGCCCAGGATCAACATGAGAGATTCCAGTTCATAGGCCGAGGCATGGGATTCTCATCCGCCATTCTTGGATTGAAGCTTTCGCTTCAACTTGCTCCATGCCCCTTCTTTTGTGACTTCCAGCAGAATGACCGTAATGTTGTCGCCCCCGCCTCCGCGATTGGCCTCGTCGATCAGGACCTCCGCTTTCCTCTCCAGGGAAATAGAGAAATCGTCGAGAATCGTCTTGATGGAAGGTTGAGGGACGTAATTCGTGAGCCCGTCGGTGCACATGAGGAGGAGATCCTCAGACTCAGGGCGGATGGGGCTGACGAACACGTTGACCTTTTGGGTCAGCCCGAGCACCCGGGTCAGGATATTCTTGATCAGAGGATTGCTTTCGTCCGACTCACCGATCAGCCCGATGCTTTTTTGCTCCGCCTCAACGGAGTGTTCCTCGGAGACCTGGATCAGCCGTCCGTGATCAAAAAGATAAACCGGGCTGTCGCCGACGTTAGCGACCCAGAGGACGTCCTTGTCCACAAGCAGCGCCGAGACCGTGGACCCCATGCGATGATACTGGGGCTTTTTCTGTCCTTCATGGATCAGCAGGTTGCACAGGACGATGGAGTTGATCAGGTGCTTGGCGTTGTCAGACACGTCCCGGTGGATCGGGTGCAGGAAGCGCGGGAAATTCCCGCTCCGCACTTTCCGCCAGTAGTCGGACATGGCGTGCACCACGATCCGGCTCGCCACTTCTCCTGCTTTGTGGCCGCCCATGCCGTCGGCCACCACGTAAAGATCCAGGGCCGGATCAACGAGAAAGCTGTCTTCGTTGATCTTGCGTTTGAGACCCCTGTCCGATTTTCCTACGGCTTGAATCTGCATAGAAAACTGAGACAGCCCTTTTGCTACACGGAAACTCGAATTTCGGATTTTCAACTTGCCTGCCCCGCGCAGGGAAGCTGCCGGCTAGGCCTTTGCCGGTGCCGCTTTCTTAGCCTTGGCCTCGTCGATTTTCGCGATCACCAACCTCAGGTGCTCCGCCATCTGCCCCGCTTTGCGATATCGTTTCTCCGGGTCCTTCTCCAGGGCCTTGTCGATGATCTTTTCCACCACCTGGGGAATCTTCGGGTTGATGGACCGGGGCGCCGGGTGAGGTTCCCGGGCGATTTTGTACATGAGGGAGGTCAGGTCGTCCGCTTCAAAGGGTTTTTCTCCGGTCAGCATTTCGAAGAGAACCACGCCGAGGGAGAAGATATCGGACCGGCCGTCCACCTTCTTGGCCGCCACCTGTTCAGGGGACATGTAAGAGGGGGTTCCAAGAACCACGCCGGTCTTGGTTTTCGATGAGGTCGTGATCCGGGCGATTCCGAAGTCCGTGACCTTGATGTCTTTGGTCTCCTTGAGGCGCATGATGTTGGCCGGCTTGATGTCCCTGTGAACAATGCTCTTGGAGTGGGCGTAGTCCAGGGCTTCGGCCACATGGGTCACAACGAACAGGGTGTCCCTCAGGGGCAGGAGAGATCCCTTTTTTGTGGACTTCTCGAGATCTTCGCCTTCCAGGTACTCCATGGCGATGTACGCCAGATCGTGCTCCTCCCCGCAGTCGTAGATGGTCACGATGTTGGGATGGGTGAGCAGGCCTGCGGACTCGGCCTCGCGGAAGAATCTTTCCTTGAGTTCTCCCGCCACGTCCTCTTCAAACTCGGAAAGCCGCAAGGTCTTGATGGCCACGGTCCTGTGAATCTTCGGGTCTTCTCCCTTGTACACCACGCCCATGGCCCCGCGGCCCAGTTCCCCGCTGATCTCGTAGCGGCCCAGGGTGGGCTTGACGTCCACATTGGCCAGGGTGGCGCCGATGTCGCCCGGGTGCGGGCCGCCGCCTTTGAAGATCATGGTGGCTTCGGCGCCTTTCAGTTTGGGAATTCGTTCATCCAGGTCCTTGAAATTCTGCCCGTCCTCGGTGATCCGTTTGTACGTGGACAGGGCTTTGGAGAACTGCCTCTTCCTCTCGAAATCCAGACCGAGGTTGTACAAAAGGCCCTTCACGCCCTCCTCATCGATCGGGAGCTTCTGGAACTTCTCCAGGGCCAGGTCCAGCATGCCCTGCTGCTGAAAGGAGAGGCCGAGCATCTTGTTGGTCTCCACGGAATCGGCCTCGACTTTCTCCTTGGTTTTCTCGGTGATGAGAAATTTCTTGGACATGACCAGGAGGTACCCGATCACCAGAAGGAGCATGGGCGGGCTGACCTTGAGCCAGACGCGCTGGCTGAAAAACAGGAAGGTTCCCACGGTGCCGTAGGCCAGGAAGAGGATCAGCGTGGTCCACGCTCCGGTGCCGGCTTTCAGCCTCGGAAGCCCGAAAGCGATGAAGAGCCCGAAAAGGACCAGGATGCTCAGCTCGACAAAAACGATCCACGGCGGTCTCGTGAAGTAACTCTGGGCCAGAATATTGGCCACGGAGTTGGCCACCACCTCCACGCCGGGCAGGACGCCGGACACGGGGGTCACGAACCGGTCCCCGATCCCCGGAGCCGTGGGGCCGATAATCACGATCTTGTCCTTGAAGAGGTTGGACTGGATTTCGTTTTTGTACACCTTGGCAAAGGGGGTTTGGTGAAACGCGACGCCCGGGCCCATGTTCCAGCTCACGAGCGTTCTCATTTGCGGATCGATGACCGGAACGCGGATCGACGTGGAGGGGTTTACGGCAAACTGAATCTCTTCCCCCAGGGTGACCAGGACGTCCTCATCTTTGAGGGCCTTGTAGGTCTTGGCAATGGAAACGGAAAAGGAAGGGAAGTAGGTGTCCTTGAGATAACCCACCACGTGGACCTGGCTTCGAATCGCGCCGTCTTCATCCGTGAAAAGATTGTTGTGCCCGATGCCTGCGGCAACGTCCGCGAAGGAAGGCAGCAGGGGCCTCAGCTTGGAGAACCAGCGGAGCGATCCCACCGCCCACTCCTCATTGGTCCCTTTGATTTTTTTGTAGGAGTGCTTGACGATGAAGTCGGGCCCCTTGGTGTCTCTTCCCGAGCTGAGGGTGTCGAAGTAAACCGGCAGAACCACGTTGCCCGCCTCCCGGATCGCTTTGGAGAGTTTGGCATCGTTGTCGAGGTCGCTCACGGCTTGAGCGAGCCTCTTTCCAAAGGCCAGAGCCGCGCTGTCCTGAGTCAGGCCAAGCCCGTCATAGGCGTCTTTCAGGGTTCGGATGGTCTTGAGTCCTGAGCTCTCCTCCGGCTCAGGGAAGTAGATGTTGAGGGCGATCACCTTCGCTCCCCCAAGGGAGAGGTTGCGGATCCCCTGGGCGAGAATGTCCCTGGGCCAGGGGAAACGTCCGAGTTCGGACAGGTCGTCTTCGGAGATCACGACGAGCTCGATGTCCGGGTTTCTGTCTTCGGGCGCCGCAAGCCTGGCTCTCAAGTCAAAGGCTTTCATCTCAATGGCGGTAGGGAAGTCCAGGAGCCCGGTCAAGGTGATGAACAAAAAGAAAAGGGTCAGGAAGATACCGATCAGCCAGTCCGGGAAGATCTTCTTTATTCTCATGCTCAACCCTCTCCGCTTTTCATGAAATCACAACGTGAGATATGGTTTCATCCTAACGTGGAGCCTGGGACCGATGCCGGGAATCTCCATCAACTCGTCCAGGCTTTTGAACCCGCCGCGCTTGGCCCTTTCCTCCACAATGGCCCTTGCCGTGTTTCTTCCGACTCCGGGCAAAGCCGTGAGCCCTTCTTCAGACTCCCTGTTGACCGAGATGGGAAGCCCAAGAGTGATTTTGTGAAAAGAAGAAACCTCTTGGGGCTCGACCCTCAGCGCCCCTCCCGCCCGGGTCACGGAGATCCCGGAATTGGGGCTGAGACGCTGGTCCGGGAGGGCAAAGGCTCCTTCCTGAAGTCCCCCCGCCTTTTGGATCAAGGCGGCGAGAGTGGGCGGGTCACAGAAGGCATAGACACCGGGATGCCTGACCTCTCCTTGGATCTGGACGAACACAGGCCCCTCGCAGGGGAGGGTCTCCGCCCCATGCCTGTAAGGCGCCGGCTTCAGCACGTGAAGCAGCAAAAGAATCAGGACAAGGACCCAGATCCCTGTCGCGCGCTCATGGTTCCTCTGTGGGGCCGTTTTCCAGTTCAAAAGCTTCATGCAGAACTCGGACCGCCAGTTCCGTGTACTTTTCTTCAATGATGCAGGAGATCTTGATCTCCGACGTGGTGATCATGATGATGTTGATGTTTTCCTTGGCCAGGATGTGAAACATTTTTTGAGCGACCCCGGCATGGTTTCTCATGCCCACGCCCACGATGGAGACCTTGGAGATGTTCTCATCGCCCAGAACCTTCTCCGCTCCGATCTGCCGGGCCACCTCGCTGACGAGTTTCAGGCTCTTCTGGAAATCCGCTTTGGCTACGGTGAAGGTCAGGTCGGTGCTGCCGTCCTCGCTGGTGTTCTGGACGATCATGTCCACGATGATGCCTGCTTTAAATATGGGCTCGAAAATCTGAGCGGCCGTGCCCGGCCGATCCGGCACTCTTTTCACGGTGATCCGCGCTTCGTTCTTGCTGTAGGCCACCCCTGAAACCAAAACTTTTTCCATGTCCTTTGTTTCCGCAACCACCATCGTACCCCTTTCTTTTGTGAAGGTTGACCGGACGTGAATGGGCACATTGTACTTCTTGGCGAACTCCACCGATCGGATCTCCAGCACTTTGGCCCCCAGGCTGGCCAATTCCAGCATTTCGTCATAAGAGATGGCGTCCATCTTCCTCGCCTTGGGGCAGATGTTGGGATCCGTGGTGTAGACCCCTTTCACATCGGTGAAGATCTCGCACACATCCGCTTTGAGAGCCGCGGCCAACGCGACGGCGGTGGTGTCGGAACCGCCCCGGCCCAGGGTCGTGATGTTTCCTTTTTCGTCCAGGCCTTGGAAACCGGCCACGGCCACGATGCGGTTTTTCTCCAGCTCTGTCAGGATCCTCGAAGCGTCAATCTCCTGGATCCGCGCTTTCCCGTAAAGCCTATCCGTTCGGATCGCCGCCTGGAATCCCAGGAGGGACCGGGCATCATATCCCATGGACTTCAGAGCCATGGCGAAGAGCGCCACAGAAACCTGCTCGCCTGTGGCCAGGAGCACGTCCAGTTCTCTCGGATCCGGGTCGTCGCACATTTCCCTGGCCAGGCGAATCAGGCTGTCCGTCTGCCCGGCCATGGCCGAGAGAACCACCACCATGCCGTTGCCCTTTTTGTACTCCTCCAGAACTCTTGTGGCCACATTTCTGATTTTCTCAATGCTTCCTACGGACGTTCCTCCGTACTTTTGAACGATGAGCGACATACCTTCCCCTCGAGAGACACGGAAATCCCGGGACCGGCGGGCAGAGAGCTGCCGTGAGAGTCCCGAAAAACAGTTGTCGCAATATACCCGATCATCGGCCAGGAAACAAGCCTACAAATGCGCCGGAAGGCGCGCGGCTAGGAGGGAGGAATCGTGGACTCCAGGCGCGCGAGAATCTCCATCGCCCTGGCACCGCGACCTGAAAGAATCAGGGTGCGGCGAAAATCATCAAGAATGCGCAGGTGGACCATGAGCGTCTGTTCAGGAAGGATTTCCGGCCACCGGTCGGCCCATTCCAGGACGACAACCCCGCCGCTGTGCATGGCCTCTTCAATGCCTGCGGAGAGGGCCTCATCCAGGCTTCCCAGCCGGTAGACGTCCATGTGGAACAGGGTGGCCCTGCCGTTGTACTGGTTGACGAGCGTGAAGGAAGGACTGGTGACGATGCTCTTGGGATCCACCCCGAGCCCCAGGGCAATCCCTTTGGTGAGCCAGGTTTTGCCGCTTCCCAGTTCCCCCACAAGGCCGATGACATCTCCCTCCCGGAGGAGACGGCCTATGGCCTGCCCGAATCGTATCGTGTCCTGATCCGACTCCGTCGTGATGGTGAAAGTCTCTTCTTCCAATGTCCTGATCGAAGTCCTCTTGAGTGATGGTGTTACAGAGGCTGATAAAAGCCTCGTTCCATAGGGGGGTGCTGGAGCGGCCATTCGCCCCGAGCCAGCGCAAAAACGAGTTCAGGGATGACGTCGAGCAGCTCACCGGCCAGGATCCCGGCCTGCCCCATATCCTCGGCAAGGCGATCGGCGGCCAGACCGTGCAGATACACACCGGCGGCGGCTGCCTTGGACAGAGGCCACCCCCTTGCGAGAAACGCGGCAAGGAGCCCCGTCAACACATCTCCGGAGCCGCCGCTGGACAGGGCGGGATTCCCCGTGGGGTTGACGAGAATCGGTCCTCCAGGTTCAGCAATGACGGTGCGGGCCCCCTTCAGCACGAGGCAGCACTCGCGCTGTTGCACAAAGGCTTCAGCCACGCCGAGCCGATCGGCCTGGACCTCTGCACTGCTGATCCCCGCCAGCCTGGCCATTTCACCCGGGTGGGGGGTCAGGACCGCTCTCCCCTTGCACCTGGACAGGACGTCCGGCTCAGAGGAAAGGGCATTCAACCCGTCCGCGTCAATCACCATGGGAAGAGGACACTTGGCCACGACTCTCCGCACGAGCAGGCTGGTCTCCGCGTTGGTCGAGAGCCCCGGCCCTATGGCCACGGCCGTCTTGCCCTCCATGAGTTTGAAGATCTCCTTTTCCGCTTCCAGGGAAAGAGAGGATTCAGCGGTTTCCGCCAGAGGGAAGGTCATCGCTTCGGTCAGTTTGTTTTCCAAAATGGGATTGAGGCTCCTGGGGATGCCGAGCGTCACCAGGCCGGCTCCAGCCCTGAGAGCGCCGAGGGAGGTGAGGGTCGCCGCGCCGGTTTTCCCGGTCGATCCCGCGAGCACGAGGAGGTGCCCCCGGCTGCCCTTGTGAATGTCCGGCTTTTCCGGCGCGAGGAGATCTCTGAAATCCGCCGCTTCGGTCAATCGGCAGCGGGCGGGGATCCTGTCGGCCACGGCGTCGGGAATTCCAATGTCGACTCCAACCAGCCGTCCCACCAGACCGGCGCCAGGGAAAACCACCTGCCCTCTCTTGGGAAAACCGAACGTGACGGTCAAGTCCGCCTTCACCGCCACTCCCATGACCTGACCTGTGTCGGCATTCAAGCCGGAGGGCATGTCGATCGCGGTCACCGGTTTTCCTGCCCTGTTCATGTCCTCGATCGCCAGAGCATAGAACCCGCGGACCGATGAGTTGAGTCCTGTTCCCAGAAGACCGTCAATGACGAAGTCGCAGTCCTTGAGCAGGCGCCGCTGCTTTTTCCATTGCCCCTCCGAGGCCACTTCGAGAACGTCGAGGCCCATGCGCCTGAGGATTTCGAGATTGGCGAGGGCATCCCCTGCGATTTTGCCGAACTCCGCGAGCACGAGAACCGTCACCTTGAGCCCGGCCTTGGAGAGGACCCTGGCCATCACGTACCCGTCGCCCCCGTTGTTCCCCCGGCCGCAGAGAACGAGCACACGGGAATCACGGGGCGGAGCAAAATGGTCGAGAAACGCCCTGCTGGCTCCCCTGGCCGCATTTTCCATGAGGACCACACCGGGGATGCCCATTTCCTCGATGGTGAGGCGATCCATCTCCTGCATTTCAGAGGCTTTGACCAGTCGCATCGTTACCCTCAAGGACCACCACAGCCATGCCGTACCGGCCTTCATCGGAGAGGCTGAGGTGGAAACGGGTGATCTGTTTTTCACGGCAGATTTCCGAGGACCTGCCCTGAAGCCTGAGGCCGGGGCGACCTCCAGGGTAGTTGAAGACCTCGATGTCCCGCCAACGGATTCCTCTCCTCATGCCCAGCCCAATGGCTTTTGAGAAGGCCTCCTTGGCTGCGAATCGCAGGGCTAGAGGGGAGGCGGGGTGGGCTCTCTTGAAACAGAACTCCGCTTCCTGGTCCGTGAAGACTCTCTTCACGAAACGATCGCCCCACCTCTGAAGCACCGTTTCCAGACGCTCGATGTTCACGAGATCAACGCCTACGCCGAAGATCATAGAAGAAGTGCCTAAAATGCCTAAAGTTAAAAAAACGCAGAAGACAGGAGACAGAAGACAGAATCAAAAAGCAAAACACAAGAAGAAATCACGAAAACACGAAACTTGCCCGCCGTTAATTTGGCGGGGAACGAAAGCACGAAAGAAGAAGAGCCTATCAAAAATCGAGTGACAAGTGACAAGACAAGAGTAAAGCAGGATACATTGCTCGTTACTTGTCACTCGTTACTCGTCACTGCCCTGAGAACGGTGAACGGACAACGGTGAACTTTTCCTAGAAACCCTTGACCAGTTCCACCATCTCCCTCACGGCCTGGTCTAGGCCGACGTAAACGGCTCTCGCTATGATGCTGTGCCCGATGCTGTACTCCTCGACCTTGGGCAAGGTCTTGAATCGCTGCACGTTGACGTAGTTGAGGCCGTGTCCGGCGCTGATGCCCAGGTCCAGCCTTGCTGCGGTTTCGACCGCTCTGGCAATCCGGTCGAATTGCCTGCGGGCTTCCGGCTCGGTCCTGGATTCGGCATAGTGCCCTGTGTGGATTTCCACGATATCGGCTCCGATGCCGCGACTGAGTTCGATCTGGGCCGGGTCCGGGTCCACAAAGAGGCTGACCTCTATGCCTTTCTGCTGGAGCTGACGGATCGCCTTCTTGTAGAGCTGGGCTTTGGCCCTGACGTCCAGCCCGCCCTCCGTGGTAAGCTCCTCTCTTTTCTCGGGGACCAGGGTGACGAGATCCGGCCGGACCCTGCGCGCGATCCCGATCATCTCAGGGGTGGCTGCCATTTCCAAGTTCAGCTTGGTCTTGACGATCTGCCGGAGAAGGAGCACGTCCCTGTCCTGGATGTGACGCCGATCCTCTCTCAGGTGGCAGATGATTCCAACGGCGCCGGCCAGCTCAGCCACTCCTGCTGCAAGCACCGGGTCAGGCTCTGTGATTCCTCTGGCCTGCCGAACCGTGGCCACATGATCCACATTGACGGCTAAACGCGCCATAAAATCCCTCCTGCAACAAAAAGCCCGATCCCCGAGTCACGCGGAAGACAGGCTTATGCTTCCATGACAAGCGTCATGAGTCTTTTTTCTTCCTTGCGCATCCGAAGGGCCTGCTTGGGCGACCCCTCGTGGTCATATCCCAACAGATGGAGGATACCGTGAATCAGGAGACGCTCCACGGTGCGCTGAAGAGACTCCCCCAACCCCCGCGACTCCGAAAGGGCTGTGTCCACGGAGATGACCACGTCCCCGATCATGCCGGCTGTGAGGGGAGGGGGGCTTCCGGAGAGCATGGGAAAGGCAAGGACGTTGGTCGGGCCCTTTCTCTTGAGGTACTGCTCATTGAGCTTGGCGATCCGTTGGTCGTCGGTGAAAAGGACGCTCAGTTCACCCTCATGAAAGCCCAAGTCTTCGAAGAGTTTCTTCAACTTCCGTTTTATCGTCCGGCTTCCGAGCCCCGGTATCCTCCGCTGGAACGTGATCTGAATTTCCATTCTTCACCTTCTTGACTTGCCCTGGGGCGGTCTCGGGATATTCGATGCGGTGATGAAAGATACCCCCCAGGGTCTTATTGAAACCCTTGGCAATTTCGTGAAGATCCTTCAGGGTGAGTTCACACGCGTCCAGCTGCCCGTCGGAAAAGACCTTGTTGATGATTTTTTGCACCATGCCCTGGATGCGGGCCGGAGTAGGGTCGACCAGGGACCGGGAGGCTGCTTCGACCATGTCGGCCAGCATGACCAGACCGGCTTCCTTGGTTTGGGGCTTCGGCCCGGGGTAGCGAAAATCCTCCTCCTTGATCTCCGTGACCCTCCCGCTCTTGGAGAGCTGCCGCTCCTGAGCCTTGTGATAAAAGTAGGAGATGAGACTGGTCCCGTGGTGCTGCTGGATAATGTCGATGATTTCCCTGCCCAGCTTGTGTTCCCTGGCGAGTTCCACGGCATCTTTGACGTGGGCGATCAGAATCAGGCTGCTCATGGAGGGCGCGAGCTTCTCGTGTTTGTTTTCGCCTCCGGGCTGGTTTTCAATGAAGTAGAGAGGCTTCTTCATTTTGCCGATGTCGTGGTAATAAGCGCTCACCTTGGCGAGAAGAGGGTTGGCGTGAACGGCTTTGGCCGTCGCCTCCACCATGTTGCTGATCACCACGCTGTGATGGTAGGTCCCCGGAGCCTGAACCATGAGCTCTTTCAGCAAGGGTTGATCCATGTTGCTCAGCTCGAGCAGCTTGATGTCCGTCGTGAAGCCAAAAGCAATTTCCACGAGGGGCAGCACGCCGGTGGCGGCGATTCCTGCCAGGAGCCCTCCCAGAAACCCTGCCAGGGAGGCCACAAGGGCATCCACCGTGTAGAGCGTTCCGTAGATCATCTGCACCGCGAGGCTCAGAATGATGTTGATCAATCCGGTCATGAGTCCGGCTTTGATCAGGATGACCCGCTCCGTGCAGTTTCGGACCCCGTAGGCCGCGACCAGGCTGCTCACAAAGAAGTAAATAAAAAGCTCCACTCTCGCGCCTGTGGCCAGGGAAGCAAACACCGCGAGGATCAGGGAACAGGAAGCGGCCGCTCCCACGCCTTGAAAGATGGAGATGAGCATAGCGCCAATCGCCACAGGCATCCCGAAAAGGAGCGCCGTTGAGGAGAGGTAGGGGAACCCTCGCTGAATCTCTCCGGCCACAAAATTGTAGATCCATACCATCAGGAAAAGAGAAAGGAAAACCGAGGCATCGAAGAGAATCTCTGCCGGGGATTTCGTTCTCATGAGCCCGACAAAGTAGATGGAGGCAAAGAGAATCCCGATCAGGATGGCCAGGGCCGGTATGCGGCCGATCAGGTCCACAGGGCGGGAGGTGTTGCTCTCCGCTTCGAGTTTCAACACGTGCTCCGGGCCGATTCTCTCGCCTTCCCGGACGATCATTTCTCCCTTCTTGACTTTGAAGAAGACGGGCTTGACGGACTCCCGGGCCAGTTCCCTTCGGGCTTCCGTTTCCCGCTGGTTGAAAGTGAGGTTGGGCCTCACGAGCGTTTGCGCGAGCCTGACCGCGGCCTCGGCAATCTCCGCAGAAGCCCCTTTGTCCTGGAGCGTCTTGCTCTGATTCCTGATGTAAGCCCGTGCCGCCTGAAGATCGAGGAACCGGTCAAGGTCCGTGACCGTGCTTTCCTTCTTGGAATAGATCTCGTGCAGGACGATCCCGCCCCGGTCCATGTGGCTTTTCATGGCGGTCTTGCTCGTGGCGACCCCCCGTTCCGAGATCTCCGTCACGAGGTTGATGACGTTTTCCTCCAAAGCCGAAGAGAACCCAAGGCGGGCAAGCTGGTCGAACAGTCGATCGTCCAGCGGAGTCTCCAGGATTCCGAAGAACCGGTCTCTGGCCATCAGGTAAGCGTCGGATTTGGGGAAAGAGGCCCTTTCCTGGGCCGCACTCTTGCCCGCGTCCTGACCATTCGGGATCGCGGCGTTCTTGGAAGCGTCTCTGGCCAGGTCAAACGCTTCCCGGATAGAGGGGATCAGGTTCAGGGCGGAGCCGTCGAAATCGTAAACCACCTGAACTTCCCGGCTTGCCTTTTCTCTGTCTTTTTCAGTGAGATCTTTATTTTCGACCAGAAAGTCCTGGGAAGCCTTGATCCCCCTGCTGGCCACGTCTCCCACCTTGTAGGAGGGCGGCCTGGTGAGCACATTCGGAGAAAGAAGCACGGCGACCACCAGGCTCATAAGAATCAGCGTGATCCACCGCAAGCGTGCAGGGTTGACCTGACGATCGAGCGAAGCGCTCAGCTTGGCCCGAAGGCCGGCTTCCTGCTCGGTTTTTTTGTGAGGCTTCAAGCCCGAAATCGGTCTGACTTTTGCTTTATCCGGCATACTGTCCTTGAAATACTCCGCATCCTATAAAGTCAGGAGAAGGTCAGCGGGTGAAATCCTTTCAGGAATCGGCCTGAGTGGACAGGATTCCCCGTTTCCCCGTTGCTTTCTTCTGGGTTTCCAGCTTCTCGTAAGCGTCGATGATCTCCTGAACCAGGGGGTGGCGGACAACGTCGTCCCTCGAGAAGGTGATGAATCGGATACCTTCGATTCCATGCAGAATCCCCCTGGCCTCAATCAATCCTGATGTCTTTCCTTCGGGGAGGTCTGTCTGGGTCACATCCCCGGTGATGACCGCTTTTGAACTGAACCCCAGACGGGT
>JALOPA010000360.1 GCA_025454125.1 Thermodesulfobacteriota bacterium | reverse complement strand
CGCTACAGCGTGAGAGACGGCATCAACATCGCGCGCTATGCCCTCAAGCGGCTCGTGGAAAAGGGAGAGCGTCTGACGAGCGAGGAGCGCAAGGCCCGGGTCGTCGATTACATGAAAGAGGCGGCTTCCATGATTCTCGATGAAAATGCGGCGCGCTACTTCGCGGAATCCCTGGACGTCGATGACGACGATGACGAAGAAGAATAGATTCGAGTGGAAGAACATCCGGATCCTCCCGATTCTCCACAACCGGATGGAGTTCGCCCTGGAAGTGAGGCGGCAGTTCGAGGAGTTCCAACCCGACCGTGTGGCGGTGGAGTACCCGGCGACCTTGGGAGACCTGATCCTGAAAGGGGTCTTACGGCTGCCTCTTCTTTCGGCGGTCTACTACCAGGAGACCGACGGAGCGCTCGTCTATCTGCTTCTCGAACCTACCGATGCGCAGGTGGAAGCCCTGAGGCTGGCCGCTGAAAAAGAACTGGAGATCCACTTCGTTGACAGGGACACGGAGGGATACCCGGTCGACCGTTCCCCCATGCCCGATGCCTACGCGGTCCGAAAAATCGGCCACTTTCTCTACTGTAAAGCCTATCTGAAAACGACCAAGGAGGAGACCCTTGCCGCTCAGGACATGCTCCGGGAGAAAACCATGGCCTATCACCTGCAGAGGCTGAGCGAAGCCGGGGGCAGGACCCTCTTTGTCTGCGGGTTGTACCACCTGCCCGGTCTCCTGCGCATGCTGGAGCGGCCCCAGACCGAAGTGATCGGCCGAAGGCACAGGGAGGGGGCGGGTCTGGCGCACCTCCATCAGGAATCGAGCCGCGAGGTGCTGGAGGAGATGCCGTTCCTGATCGCCCGCTACGAACGGTTCAGAGCCGAGGGAGGCGGGGAGGAGCCGGATCGCATGAAGGTTCAACACCGGCTCATCGAGGAAGCCCGCCGCAGCCACTGGAAGAACAGCAAAGAGCAGCTGACCCACAGCCAGGTCAGGGTGCTTCACAAGTTCGCGAGAAACTACGCTTTCATCACAGGGGCGCTCGTCCCCAGCTTCTACCAGCTCGTGGTGGCGGCCCGGGGAGCCGCAGACGACAACTTCGCCTACGAGCTGTGGGACAAGGGAAGCGAGTACCCGTGGCAGTCGGAGAAACCCGAGCTGCCGGTCATCCGGCTGAGCGGGGACGAGCTTTTTCTCGATCAGAAGCGGATCCGCTTTCACCGAAGGCTCAAGACGTTCCGGAGGCGCCTGGTTTCCGTGCCGGTGAAGAAGAAAATCCGCGAGAAGAAGCCCGGAGAGTGGGAGAAGACCTTCGACAAGTTGTTCATCTGCTCGTACCCGCCGGAGGACGTGGTGATCGAGGGATACGGCCGCTATCTTCAGCAGAAGGCGCTCCGCATCAAGACGGAAGAGAGTGCACGCATCGTTCCCTTTGTGAGTTCCATGATGGAGGGCATCGACATCCGGGAAACCATCCGGAACTGGCTCAAGGGGGAAGTCTATGTCAAAGAGGGCACGCCTTTCCGAGGGAAGGTCGGGTCGGTGGTCGTGATTTTCGATCCGGATTTCCCGGACAAGGAAGGCAAGGAAAATTACCCTTGGAAGGTCACCTGGCTCGGCGAGCACGAGCAGGAGTCCGACATGGCCTTTTACAGCACGCCCGCGGGCGAAGTGATGGACGGCCCCGGGATTTCGAGGTGTCAGCACGGGGGGTTTATGCTGACCTACCCTCCCCTGCGGGTCTATGACATCTGGAAGGATTCCTTTTTCGACATGGCGAGAAACAAGCCGGAGAGGCTTCTCATGGCCGCCATTGACTACAGCCTGGAGAAGCACGTGGTCTACGTGGCCGCCACGCCGCCCTCGGGCCGATGTCTGAGTCTGGCGGCCGGGCAGGGGAAAAAGATCATCCCCATACCGATCGGGACCTTCTCTCCGGTGACGCTCAAGAGGATTCGGCAGTTCCACGTTCTCGAAGGCCACTACGTTCGCAAATACGCAAAGCAGTACATCTCATAAAGGAGATCTCCGTGTCAGACCTCACAAGTCGCGACAACCTCCAGGGCTTCATCGACGCACTCAAAAAAGAGATTCTCGAAGAAACAAAACGGGCCTATGGCGAAAAAGCGTTCGATCGCTGGAGAAATCCGCTCTACGAGGGCGCCCTTGAGAACCCGGACGGCTATGCGTGCCTGAGAAGCAGCTGCGGGGACTCCATGGAAATGTTTTTGCAGTTCGACGGCGAACGCGTGAGCCGGGCCTCGTTCCGAACCGCGGGATGCGGGGCCGGCGCGGTCTGCGGGTCTTATGCCGCAGAAATGGCATTGCATAAAAGCCCGGAGGAGATCCTGAAGATCACCGGCGAAAGCCTTCTCGCCTTCTTGGGCGGACTTCCTGCGGAAGAAGAGCCCATGGCCACGCTGGCCGCGAACACCCTTCACGCAGCGCTTCAGGATTTTCTGGGCAAGCCGTAACGGTTTAGCTCTTTGAAATAGATGGCCCAGCCCACAGGGGTCCCTCTGAAAACAGAAAACGAAGAAACCACGGGACCCCCGTGGCCGTTATGCGCCTCAGGCGCATTTTTTCTGCGTCTATTTCAAAGAGCGAAACGGGTACGACGTCCATAAAAACCGAGAAAGGGACACTGTTAAATAATGCGGCTGCAGGACGGCCTAAAAATTTTTTAAAAAAAGTTCTTGATTTTTTGTCCCGCCTGTGTCATAAGACCATCATTCTCACCGGCGTAATACTTCCCTGTGAAGTTCTCGTATACCGTTTCGCCTACTTCCCCAGGCGACTCTAACTGCGAACGGATTTCGGAGACACGGCCTCCGCTGATTTGATCTCGGGCTGGAGTGTGTAAACTCTTTCCCAGAGGTGGCAGAAAAATTCCCACAAATGGGAGCCCGCTGAAAAGAAAGACAAGTGACGAATTTCGGCAAAGCCAAATAACCGGCCGAAATGAAATGGGATCTATGAGGTCTGCGCGACTTGGCAGGCATTTTGCTTCGATAAGACATAGAAGAGGTCGCGGGACGGGCAGAATCGCATTTTCCGCAGGATCAGAGAGGCGCGGAAAGGGCGTCAAGAAACAAAACGAGAAAGTGTCCGGTGATGTCAAGAAAGCTGCAAATCATTCTGATACCCAGCGAAGCAGGGAGCCCGAAGAGGCTGGCCGTTCCTACGCCCCTCCTGGTTTTCGGGGTCTGCTGTGTCGTTTTGTGGATCGGGCTCGCCTCCTACATTGTGGCAGACTACCGGGCCGTGAAAGGGCCGTGGCATGAGTTCGTGCGTCTCGAGAAGGAAAACGCGGAGCAGAAAGAAAGCATCCGCCGCATGACGGAGGAAATCGTGCAGGTGGCCTACGATCTCGGGGGCTTGCCGGAATATGAGGGGCAGGGAGAAATGGGAGAGAATCTCCTGCAAGCCTACGACGAGGTCCAGGCGCTCCTATCCTCCACGCCTCAACGGGAAGGCCAGCGCTCCCTGCGCCCGGTGCAGGAGAGTTACCGGTCCCTGGTGCGCGAGATGCACGCGAGCCTGGAATCTCTCGACCGGGAGTTGGACGGCCTTGCCGCGCTTTACAATCCGAGGGTCCTCTTTGCCCTGGGCGGTTCTCCATCGGACGGGCCCCTCGGGGCTGACGTCGTGGAAGATCTGGAAGCGGCAAACCGGGCCCTGATTGAAAGACAGATCAGGAAGATTGCGCGCGAGATGGGGATCGCGCCGCGGCTTGCCCTCAGCATGGCCAAGGTGGAATCCAAGTTTGACCACATGGCCGTTTCACCCAAAGGAGCGATCGGAGTGCTTCAGATCATGCCGCACGTGGCGCGGGATGAATACGACGTGCCGGCGGAACGGCTGTTTGAGCCGGACGTGAACATCCGGATCGGCCTGACCTTCATGAAATCTCTGCTGCAGAGATTCGATCACAACCTGGACCTTTCTCTCGCCGCGTACAACGCGGGGCCAAGCCGGGTGGTTGAGGCAGGCTATCAGGTTCCTCCCATCCGCCAAACCCAGGAATACGTCAAGCGCGTCAAGCAGGCCATGAACGA
>JALOPA010000359.1 GCA_025454125.1 Thermodesulfobacteriota bacterium | reverse complement strand
GCGAGCTGCATCTTTTCCAGGGCCGCCTCCACCATTTGGGGCTGGATCATGGCGAACAGCCCCCGGTAGGGGTTCCGGAAGAAGACCGCCTTGGTCGTGACGGTCTTGTACATTCCCCATCCCACCATGCCGTAGTGGCCCGGCGCGGAGAAATCCTTGTTCCGGTAGATGTCGTTGGTCACCGGAAACTGGTTGCGGAAGTCCACCGGCTCCTTGGGAAGTTCAGGGTAGGGCTTCACGGGCTTGGCCAGATCCTCCAGCCACGGGATTTTGACGCCGTGAAGCAGAATCACTCCGCCTTCATGATCGATGGAGCCTGTGAGGGTGTTGAGAACGCTGATGGCGTGACGGAGACGCCAGCTGTTTGCGTAGTTGGGCCCGGCCGTGTCCCTCTTGTAGGTGGGAATAAAGGCATAGGGCGCCGCTGCGGCGAATTCCTGCGACACCCTGCTGATGACGGTTTCAGGCACATCCGTCATCTTGGCCGCCCAGGCCGCCGTATAGGGCTTGACGGTCTCTTTGAGTAACTGAAGAACCGGTTTGGCCTGGACCTCGACCCCTTGCACCGTAACCCTGTAGGAGCCCCCCTCCATGACGGGCGCATGGCAGGCGTCGATGGGTTCAGCGGTCTTGTGGGTAGCGCACCAGGCCATCATGGCCCCTTCCTTGGTCTTGAGGGCCATTTGAGTCTTCACGTCCACCAGAGCGGGCGCATCGCTGTACTTTTTCAGGAAGTTCGCGTTGAACTTCTTTTTCGAGACGATGCCGTTGATCATGGCCAGGGCCACGGCAAGGTCCGTTCCGGGCTTGATGGAATACTGCTCCGTCGCAAATGCATCGGCCATTGGCGTCCGCAGAGGATTGAACATGACGATCTTGCAGTTGTTCTTCTTGCCGTTGGCCCAATGGTTAAGCATGCCCGCCTTGCCGCCCTTGGAGAGGGAATCGAATCCGAACCACACCTGGTATTTCGCCTTGTCGAAATCATAGCCGGCCACATGGTGCGAGGGCGTATAGGTGCTGGAGTAATACTTGTTGGGCGGATTGGTGAGGGTCAGGCAGTTGATGTAATAGTGGGTGCCGAAACACTCCGTCCTCTGGTCGCTTCGGGTGGTGCCCAGGGAGCGGGCAAGTTTGTTCGTGTAGGGATCGCCGGGAGAGCACATGAGGATCTCCTCGGGCTTGAACTTCTTGAGGGCCGTGATGATTTCGTTGACCGCATCCTCCGTCTTCAAGATGACCCATCCCGGATCATGGTCTGTGCCTTTTTTCGGGTTGGTTCTCTTAAGGGAGACCATGAGGCGGTCGGGATCATACAGGGAGTCCACGAAACCCATGCCCTTGATGCAGAACTTTCCGTTTGCAACAGGGTCTTCCGGCCTGCCCTCAAGGGTGATTGCCCTCTCCAGGCCAGTGGCTGGATCTTGCGCGACGACAACGTAATACGCGCAATCCGTCTCGCAGGCCCTGGCGCAGACCTGGGGGATCTTCTTGGTGATCCGGTAGGGCGCCCGCTCCTGAGGATGCTCCCCAAAGGCCCAGGCCGCATTGAAATTTCTGAAAGGGAAGCCGGTTCCAGCCAGCACAACGCCTGTGGCACCTGCCACCTGGAGAAACCGTCTTCTTGTCATTTCCAGTTTTTTGTTCATCAACAGCTTACCTCCTTTTGAGATCGAACAATAGACAACATGAGATCGATACCGCTGAATCAGGTTCAGTTCATGCCCCGGCCGTTGAAATAAGGGCCTACGTGAGGGTCTGCGCCTCCTCAACCCAAACCGTGTGATGAACCAGCCCGAATTCCTTGAGGTTCTCTGCCAGGCACAAGCCCAACGTGCTTCCCAGGATCGGCAGGTTTTTCTTTTCCCAATGGAGGCTCAGGCACAGGTCTGTTGCCAGGGCCGCATTGCGATGGAGTTTCACCTCCTTTAACCCCGCACACCCCGGGCCTGCCAGGGCGGACCGAAGAATTTCTTCGATCAGCGGGTCTGAAGTGTCGTGGAGAAGTCTGACCTTAATCGTTTCAAGCCATTTCATCGGGGTTGTGTCCTTAATTCGAGAGAAAAGCCAGAATCATGCCAACCCATCGGATCAAGTGATATCGTTGGGTTAAGCTTTTTGCTCAACAAGAAACTGCCCAATGCGGCAAAAGTAATTGCCTTATTAGGCAATTTCATGTAAATTTGCCGTATTCAGCAATTCTCTTGGAAGACCTCGCGCAGAAAGGAGCAAGAGAAAGTGGTCATCGATGATAAGGATTTTTTTTATCAGTCCACCATAAGAATATGCAGCAGCCTCGACGTGGAAAAAGGATTGTACAGTTTCTTCCAATATATCGAGCCCGCGATGCCGGTAGAGATGATTTGCCTGTGCCTCTTCGAGCCGGACCTTGGGGCACTGAGACTCCTGGCGGAGGCAAGAAAAAGCGGAAGGAGGCCTCAGGAGGTGTTGCTTCCCCTTTCACAAGAGTCGAGGGTGCTGCTTCAAAGGCAAGACCTAGAGAGGGTGAGAATCGACCCTTTTCCTGACTCGGATCCGATTCTCACAGATTGGGTCAAGTTCTTCAGGCTGCCGGAATCCTCCTTCCTTAGACTGCGACTCGTGGTCGAGGGAAAGAGGATCGGATCCCTGGTGATGCATTCAGAGGGAAGGAACCGGTACACCGAAGCACATGCCAAGCGCTTCTCTCTTCTCAATGAACCCTTTGCCATCGCCATCTCCAATGCCCTCAAGCACCGTGAAACGCTGATGTTGAAGGACCGGTTGGCTGATGAGAACCGCTATCTGCGGAAGGAGTTGCAGCAGCTTGCCGGAGATGAAATTGTCGGAAGCGAGTTTGGGCTGAGAGGGGTCATGGAAATGGTTCGCCATGTGGCGCCCCTGGAAAGCCCGGTTCTGCTCTTGGGAGAAAGCGGGGTGGGCAAGGACCTGGTGGCTCGTGCGATTCACCAGTTTTCGCCGAGGCGGGAGGGGCCTTTTGTGGTAGTCAACTGCGGCGCGGTTCCTGAGACCCTCGTGGACAGCGAGCTCTTCGGCCACGAGAAAGGCGCCTTTACGGGCGCTGCGTCGCAGAAGAAGGGACGATTCGAAAGGGCCCACACCGGGACGATTTTCCTGGATGAGATCGGCGAGCTTCCGCTTCAGGCCCAGGTCCGAATGCTGCGGGTCCTCCAGAACAAGGAGATCGAAAGGGTGGGGGGCACAGCACCCATTTCCGTGGACATCCGAATTGTGGCCGCCACCCATCAAGATCTCGAAGCGATGATGATCAAAAAGCAGTTCCGGGATGATCTGTGGTTTCGCCTGAGCGTTTTTCCCGTGAGAATTCCCCCTCTTCGGGAAAGAAGGCCGGACATCCCGGCCCTGGTGAATCACTTTGTCACGAAGAAAGCCAGGGAATTGAAGCTGGGAGGGATCCCGAAGCTGGCGCCTGGCGGCATCGATCAGCTTATCGAGTACCGCTGGCCCGGCAATGTTCGTGAACTGGAAAACGTGATCGAGCGGGCTTTGATCCTGAATCGATCGGGTGACCTCACGTTTGAACGCCTGCTGCCTGACCGGGAAGGCGAGGGGACGGAGGAGAGACCCGCGCCTGCTGCGCTACAGCTCCACGAGATGGAAGCCCGGCACATCCGCGGCGTTCTGGAAATGGCGCAGGGGAAAATTCACGGACCGGGCGGGGCCGCGGAACTGCTCGGCCTGAACCCAAGCACACTCAGAAACAGGATGAACAAACTGAATATCCCTTACGGCCGAAGGAAACAGCTTGGTAGGCCAGCATAAAGGCTGTGCGACAAATATTCTCCCCTCCCCTGGTGGGAGGGGACAAAGGGGAGGCGAAGGTTGGGAGTTGTCGGGCAGCTTCCATAGGGGCCATTAGGCCTTGTAGACCTTGCACAGAAGGGTTCGAAGAGGCCAGCCGCCGCTGATGGAATTACAAATGTCCGGGTCGTCGTCGGTCAACACATTGCAGTTGGACTTCCAGACCCCATGAAGCGACGGCTCGGCTCCATCCTCTTCCGGATACCACCATCCGTGCTGAACGTGCACCACCCT
>JALOPA010000358.1 GCA_025454125.1 Thermodesulfobacteriota bacterium | reverse complement strand
ACGGGTACCTGAGGGCAGGATACAGGAATTCTGCACTTCCAGTCCAATTGGTAACTCGTTGTAGACAGGTTGAATTCAGTTCTTGGTCATGGACAGATCAAAGGAGGAGGGGCCGGTCACAATCCTGAGCCCGTTGTCCAGAGAAATGACATAAAGTTCGAACTCGGAATCCGTTTTCAGTACGATCGTTCCCTCGATCCCGCGATACCCTTTTGTCATCTTGACGCGAGTCCCTTTGTTGAGCATATCGGCAGTCCTTTCCCAGGGAGAAGAATCTTTCTTTAAGAGCAAATAACAAAAACAAGCGGCTCCTCATGATCCCGGCTGCGGATCACAATGATCTGCTTTACCGAGGCATGGAAGAGTACCTGGCCGCGGTCAAGACCCTCGCAGAGGAGGTCGCCTTCGGAGGAAAGTGACAAGTTCATGCCCGGGATCTCGTCACTATTCACTCGTTACTCTTTGCTTTGTTCAGCGGCCTGTTTTTTGGGCTTCTCCTTTTTCTTCGGTTTTTCTTTGGGTTTTTCCTCTTCCTTGGGAGGCGCCTCCGCAGCCGGCGCGGGCTTCGGTTTCACTTTGGGTGTGGCCGCCAAAAGCCTTCTTTGCCGACGGCTGAGTTCCGCCTTGAGATGCTTGAGAATAGGGTCTTTTTCAAGAACAGAGCTCTCGGCCCCTTTCTCCTTCAAGAAGGCATACCGCTTGGCCACGGCATCCCGGTAAGAAACAATTTGAGCCTCCCTGACGCTTTTGTCTTTTATTGCCATAAGTTCAGCCTCCGTTGTTCAGCCAAGAGCAGGGAGCGAAGAGAGGGGAGCAATAACCACTCTCCCTTGGTCGCTTTGCCCAGAGCCGTATTTTTGAAAATCATTTTCCAAACGATTACGATTGCTTTCCTTCCTTTCCCTTCCTTGCCCCGCCTGCTGCCGCCTCCCTGTTCTTCCGTTCCCATCGAGATCTCAGGACCAGAAGCGCTGTCACGGCCCCCACGAGAATCAAGGTGGCGAGGAGTTGCGTGGAAGTCATTTCCGTTCCGGAGATGAGGCCGCGCTCGTCGCCCCTGAAACGTTCGACCAGAAGGCGAGCGGTGCTGTGCAGAATCAGATACCACACGAAGACCTGCCCTTCGAATTTGCGCTTTCCAAGCAGGTAGACCAGGACCAGAAAAATCACAACCCCTCCGAACGCCTCAAAGACCTGGGTGGGGTAAAGAGGCACGTTCAAAGGCGCAAGAGACTTCGGATCCGTGAACATCACGCCCCAGCCCGACCCCGTGGGACGTCCGTAGCAGCACCCGGCCATGAAACACCCGATCCGGCCGATGGCCTGGCCAAGAGCGAGGGACGGCGCCCACAGATCGCCGGTGGACCAGAAGGAGAGGCGGTGGCGCCTGAGATACCAGAGCATGGCTGCTGCGGTGGCCACCAGGCCGCCGGAAAAAACCAGGCCGCCTTGCCACAGCTTGACGATGTCCAGAGGCTTGGCCTTGTAGTAAGAAAAATTGATGAGCACGTAGAACAGGCGTGATCCGACGATGGCCCAGACGATCATGACAAAAGCCATGTCCATCACCTGCTGGGAGGGGACTCCGAGCAGCTTGCCGACCTTGATGGCCGTGACGATGCCCACGGCAAAACCCAAGGCCACAAAAAAGCCGTAGGTGTGGATGGTGACAGGGCCTATGGAGATCAGATCTGGGAACATGGCGACTACGCTTTCTTTTCCTTGAACGCCGGATGAAACAGGAGACTCCCCGCCAGCCAGAGCGTTCCCACGGTGATCGCGGAGTCCGCGACATTGAAGGCAGGCCAGTGGTAAGAGCCTATGTAGAAATCGAGAAAATCAATGACCTCCCCAAGCCGTATTCGATCCGCCAAATTCCCGGCGGCTCCTCCAAGGATCAGGGCGAGAGGGAAGGCGATTCCTCTTTCCTCCGATTTCAGCCGGTAAAACCAGAAGAGCAGCAAGGCCGTGGCCCCGATCGTCGCGCCAAGCAACAGGAGGAAACCCCAGTCCGTGCCCGGCCGATTTCCAATCCCAAAGGCCATTCCTTTGTTGCGGATATGGACGAGGTTGAAAAGGCCGCTGATCACGGGCTTCGTTTCATAGAGTGGAAACCGGGTCGCGATCAGATATTTCGTGACCTGATCGAGAGCCAGGACCGCAAGCGCCGGCCACAAGAGAATCGTTCTCTTCAAAAACACACTCTGTTACCCCATTTCCCCCAAAGCGTCGAGACATCTCTTGCACAGCCCGGGCTGTTCCTGATTCCCTCCAACCGTTGGATCGTGAATCCAGCAGCGTTCGCAGCGCGGGGCCTTGCTCAGCTCCACCTGGACCCTGAGGCCTTCTCCTTCGTATCCTCTTGAAACTTGATCCAGGGGAAGAGCCGTGACCGAGGAAACGATGAAAAGGTAGGGCAAGGCGTCGCCATAGGGCTCGATCTGCGCCAGCAGGTCGGCCGGCAGCCCAAGAGTGACAGCGGCTTCGAGCGAGTGCCCGATGGTCTTGTTCTTTCTCTCGATCTCGATCGCCTTGGTCACCTCTTTGCGAACCTTCAGGAGAGGTTCCCACCGTTCCGCCAGGGCCGGATTCTTGTACTCGCTCTTGACAGGGAGGAAGGTTTCCATGTGAACGCTCGACCTTCGATGGGCTCCCCCCATGAACTGCCAGACCTCATCGGCCGTGAAGGAGAGAACCGGCGCCATGAGCCGCACCAGGACCTCCAGGATTTCGTGCAGCGCCGTCTGAGCCGACCTCCTCGCCCTCGAACGGGCCGCCGAAACATAGAGACGATCCTTGAGAATGTCCAGGTAAAAGGCGGAAAGATCGAGGACGCAGAAATTGTGGAGGTTGTGGAACACCGGGTGAAACTCGAAGGCGTCGTAGGCCTTGAGCACGCGCTCCGCCAGTTCCTGGAGCCGATGGAGGACCCATCGGTCCAGCTCCTCCATTTCAGCGTAAGGCACCTGGTCCTTCGCCGGATCGAAGTCATAGAGGTTTCCCAGAATGAACCGGCAGGTGTTTCGAATCCGGCGGTACGCCTCCACCAGGCGCTGGAGGATCTCCTCGGAGAGCCGGATGTTGTCCCGGAAGTCCTCGCCCGCCACCCAGAGCCGGATGATCTCGGCGCCGTACTTCTTGATCAGGTCCTCGGGCGCGATCACGTTCCCCGCGGATTTGTGCATGGCCTTGCCCGTGCCGTCCACCACAAAGCCGTGGGTGAGGACGCTCCGGTAGGGGGCGCGTCCCCGCGTCCCCACGGAGCAGAGGAGGGAACTGTGAAACCAGCCCCGGTGCTGGTCGCTGCCCTCCAGGTAAAGATCGGAGGGGCTCTCCAGGTAGTCTCTGGCTTCCATGCAGGCCGCGTAGCTCACGCCGGAGTCGAACCAGACATCCAGGATGTCCGTCTCCTTCTTGAAGCGTTCGGAACCGCAGTGCTCGCAGCGGGAGCCCGAGGGCAGCAGTTTTTCCACAGGCTCCGTGAACCAGATGTCGGCTCCGGCTTGCTCCACCAGTCGGACCAGGTGCTCCGCGATCGCCTGCGTGAGGAGGGGCTCGCCGCAGTCCACGCAGGTGAACAGGGTGATGGGGACTCCCCAGGCCCTCTGACGGGAGATGCACCAGTCCGGCCTGTTTTCGATGAGGCCGTAGATGCGGTCTTGGCCCCAGCTCGGGATCCAGGAAACTTCTTTGATGGCCTTGAGCGCGTCCCGGCGCAGGCCGGTTTTGTCCATGGAGATGAACCACTGCTCGGTGGAGCGGAAAATCACGGGGTTCTTGCACCGCCAGCAGTGGGGGTATTCGTGAGAGAGCTTCTGCTCCTTGAGCAGGGCGCCCACCTCTTTCAGCTTCTGGTTTACCGCGCGGTTGGATTCAAAGACCTGAAGCCCTGCGAAAAAGGCGACGTCTTTCGTGAAGCGGCCCTCGTCGTCGACAGGCGAATACACGTCCAGCTTGTACTGCAAGCCGGTTTCATAGTCCTCCCGGCCGTGGCCCGGAGCGGTGTGGACGCAGCCGGTCCCTGCGTCGAGAGTGACGTAAGGGGCCAGGACGATCACGGAT